>CBINGT010000006.1:0-21736 GCA_966250245.1 uncultured Anaerolineae bacterium | reverse complement strand
GATGAACGAGACGAGCACCGGCGTGCGCAACCCGATCGAGCAGTACGCCGAGATCCTGGCGGACTATCCCGACACGCTGTTTCTGGTGGACGTGGTCAGCAGCTACATGGGCGAGAAAATCCCGGTGGACGAGTGGGGGATCGACGTGTGCCTGACCAGCACGCAGAAGGCGTTTGCGCTGCCGCCTGGGATGGCGCTAGGCGCGGTGTCTCCGGCGGTGCTGGAGCGCGCGCGGCAGGTCGAGAATCGCGGCTACTATTTCGACGTGCTGGAGATCGACCGCCATCACCAGAAGAACAACACGCCCGCCACGCCGCCGATCGCGCTGATGTACGCCGCCGATCGCCAGCTTGACGACATCCTGGCCGAAGGGCTGGACAACCGCTTCGCGCGGCACGAGCGCATGCAGCAAATGACGCACGAGTGGGTGCGCCGCGCCGGATTCGAGCTGTTTTCGGAAGAGGGCTACCACTCGAAGACCGTCACCAACGTCCGCAATACGCGCGGGATCGACGTGGCGGCGCTCAACAACTTCCTGAAAGATCGCGGCATGATGATCTCAAACGGGTACGGCAAGCTGAAGGGGCAGGCGTTCCGCATCGCGCACATGGGCGACACGCAGCCAGAGCACCTCGAAGAATTGTTCGCGGCGATGGACGATTTTCTGGCACAGGTAGGGTAGCACGATGACGTATCTGGTAGTTGTTCCCGACGATCTGGAGCCGGAAGGGCTGGACTATCTGCGCGCCCGCGCCGAGATCGAGGTCTACGCGCCCGGCAAAATGACCCGCGAGGCCACGCTTCAGCAAGTCAAAGAGGCGCACGGGCTGATCGTTCGCAGCGGGACGCAGGTCGACCGCGAATTGCTCGATCACGCGCCGAACCTCAAGGCGGTGGTGCGCGCGGGCGTCGGCGTGGACAATATCGACCTGGAGGCATGCACGGAGCGCGGAATCGTGGTGATGAACGCGCCCGACGGCAACACCGTCTCGACCGCCGAGCTGGCGTTCGGGCTGATCCTGGCCCTGGCGCGGCACATTCCCAAAGCTGACGCCTCGGTGCGCGCCGGTCGCTGGGATCGCAAGCAGTTTATGGGCATGGAACTGCGCGGCAAAACGCTCGGCATTATCGGGCTGGGGCGCGTCGGGCGGGCGCTGGCGGAGCGCGCGCAGGCGTTCGGCATGACCGAGATTGCCTACGATCCGTTCGTACCGGAGCGCCTTGCGAGGCATCTGGGCTTGCCGCTGGTGCCGAAGGTCGACGATCTGTATGCCAAAGCCGATATTATTTCGCTCCACGCTCTGCTGACGCCCGAAACGGTCGGCATGATCAACGCCGAGTCGATCGCCAAGATGAAGGACGGCGTGCTGATCGTCAACGCGGCGCGCGGCAAGCTGATCAACAGCGCCGATCTGGCGGCGGCGCTCCGCAGCGGCAAGGTGCGCGGTGCGGCGATCGACGTGTACGATGTTGAGCCGCCCCCGCCGGACAACCCACTGATGGGGCTGGACAACGTGATCTATACGCCGCATCTCGGCGCGAGCACGTACGAGGCGCAAGCAGCGGTTGGCATCCAGGCCGCCCGGCAGATGGTGGAATATCTGCTCGAAGGCAAGGTGGACAACGTCCGCAACAAGAACTTGTTCGACCAGCCGCCGACGTAGGAAAGCTACAAGCAGCGCTGCCGGGAAACCTCACCCCTTAACCCCCGGCCCCTTTTCCCCTCTCCGTAAACGGAGAGGGGCCAGGGGTGAGGTTACGCGCGCTGACGAGATACGCTGCCCCCCCAACAAAGCACCCGCGCCGCGATCATCCACACCGATCGCGGCGCGATCGTCTCTGGCCTGCGCGGGCTATCGAAGTTGTGGTATAAACAGGGGGACGTCCGCAGCCGGTAGAGATGACTTCATGCCAGACGAGACAATCCCCCCCGCCGATTCCTCGCGTCCCGACGAACGCCGCTCACCCTTCGACGGCTTCAGGCGGGACGAGTTTACCTTCCACAGCTTCGACGGCGGCCAGCCGCCCAGTCCTCCCGCAGACGAGCCGCCCGCTTACTACGACGATCCGGACGAGGACGACCCGGACCCGGCTGATGTCTTCATGGCGGTAACGGTCGACGGGCAGACGCTCAAAGCAACGCCCGCCCCGCCTGTGACGCTCGGTCCGCGCCGCACATCGCGCGGCCGCCAGCGCCGCCGCACGACATCTACTGCCCGGCAGACCGGCTTGCAGATGGTACGGACGATCGTGCTGTCGCTGCTGGCGGCGGTGCTCGTCTCGACCATTTTCTCGCTGTGGACGCGCCCGACCTTTTTGCCGGACACCTTCCGCGCAGAGTTGAACCAGGTCCAGGCGACGCAACAGCTTGTGAACATCCAACCCACGCCGCTGCCGACTGACGTGCGCGAGATCCGGATCGGGATCGTGGCCGGGCACAGCGGCAAGCCGCAGGATGAGACGTTCGATGAGGATCCCGGCGCAGTCTGCCCGGACGGGCTGACAGAGCTGAGCATCAATACTGGCGTGGCGCGGGCGGTCGTCGCGGCACTGCAACGTGACAACTATGAGGTAGATCTGCTGGAAGAGTTCGACCCGCGCCTGCGAAACTATCGCGCCGACGTGCTGGTGTCGATCCACACCAACGACTGCTCGAACTACGGCCCGGCAGGCACTGGTTACAACGCGGCATCGGCGGCTTCACGAGGGACGACGCGCGGCGCCGACGAACGCCTGCTCGACTGCCTGATCCACCAGTACGGCGCGACGACCGGGCTGCGGCGCCATTTCGGGATCACCGACGACATGACATTCTATCACACGTTCGCGGAAGTCTCGGACGACACGCCAGTCGCGATCATCGAGCTAGGCTTCATGCTGAACGATCGCCGCATCCTCACCGAGCAGCAGGATCTGCTCGCACAGGGGGTTGCGAACGGCATCCGCTGTTTTCTGCGCCCGGACGTGTACGGACGTCCCCCTTCTTCGTCTCTGCAACCTTAAAGGGCGCAGCCAACGTTTTTTTCACACACCCGCAAGGAGTTGATCGAACCCGATGGAGTACGAAATTGTGATGTATAGCCGCTTCTCGCCCTGCCCGTATGTTCGCAGCGCGAAGCGCGTGCTGGATCGAGAAGGGATCCCTTACCGTGAGATCTTCATCGACGAAGACCCCGCCGCCAAGCAGCGCGTGATCGAGTGGACCGGCTTTCAGTCCGTGCCGACCATCATTCTCGCGCGCCCCGGTGAGATCGTCCCATACGAAGAGCCGAAGCCGCTGGCGCCGGGCGCCAGCCCGCGCGGAATCAATCGCGGCACGATGATCACCGAGCCGGGCGAGATCCAGCTTGAGAACTGGCTGGCGGAGCACGGCTTTCTCGTCCGGGAATAAGCACCTGCCGATGCTGAGCCGGTTGCGCGCTCGCCTGCGCCGCCTTTCCCGCCGGGGCAAGATCGCGCTCGCCCTGATTGGGGTGGCGGCGCTTGCCGGGTGCGGCGCGCTGGCGCTCTTTCTTTTCAGCCAGACGCAGAGCAACAGCGGCGCAGCGATCCGGCGCTGGTTTAGCGATCCCGACAGCCGCGACGACCTGACCACGTCGCTGCGCGCGCCGTGCCCGGGCGCGCCCTTCCTGCTGCCGACCGAAGGGCTGATCGGATTGCTGTGGCGCGATCCGTCCGGCCCGTATCACATCTTCCGGCGGCACACCGGGCTGGATATCTTCGGGGACGGCCCGCCGGGGACCGTGCCGGTCGTCGCGGCGTACGATGGCTACCTGACGCGGCTGGATAGCTGGGTGTCGAGCGTGATCATCCGTCACGACGACCCGCTACAACCCGGCCGCACGATCTGGACGTACTACACGCACATGGCGTCGCGCGATGGCGAGACGTCGTACATCGACAAGGCGTTTCCGCCGGGCACGTCCGAGGTGTGGGTCGAGCAGGGCACGCTGCTCGGCTACCAGGGGAACTACAGCGGCAATGCGATACCGGTCGGCACACACCTACATTTCAGCATCGTCCAGAGCGAGCCGGACGGGTCGTTCAAGAACGAGGCAAAGCTGGCCAACACGCTCGATCCGTCGCCCTACCTCGGCATGCCGCTGAACATCAGCGAGCGGCCAGAACGCCCCATTACCTGCCAGTCGTCATGAGTGGCGCGCCAGTCGCCGGGAGACCCGCTATGAAATTTCTGGCTCTTGAGGTCGAAAATCCGAACGTATCGCCGGACGACTTCCAACCGCATCTCATCCCCGAAGCGCGGCGCGTGTGGGAACTCTACCTGGAAGGCACGCTGCGCGAGATCTACTTCCGGGCGGACAAAACGCTCGCCGTGCTGGTGCTTGAGTGCGACAGCGTGGAACAGGCCCGCGCCGCGCTGGACTCGTTACCGCTGGTCAAGGCGGGGCTCGTCCAGTTCGAGATCATGCCGCTGGTTCCCTATCCAGGGCTGGCGCGGTTGTTCGCAGATGAGGCGAGCGCGCCGTAGCGAGGATTGACCCGCCCCTCGCGTGTGGGTATAATGGCGCTGCGAACGGAGAGGTAGCATAGTCTGGCCTAATGCGCGCGCCTGGAGAGCGCGTGAGCGGTCATTCCGCTCCGCGGGTTCGAATCCCGCCCTCTCCGCCTTTTTATTTCTCTCCTAAAACTAAAAGCGCCCGATCAGTGTAATCGGGCGCTTGCCATGTTTGAAGGCTCTATGCGGCTAGTCCGAGTCTGACGACGACTTCCCGCGGTGATCGGTCACGTAGAATCCACTGCCCTTGAACACGATCCCCACCGGTCCGATTAGCCGGCGTACATGACCGCCGCATTCTGGGCACACCGTCACCGGGGCGTCGGTGAAGTGCTGCGTCCGCTCGAACTGCACGCCACATTCATCACACCGATAGGCATACCGAGGCATGGTACTTCCCCCTGTCCATCTCGAACTTCGTACTATTATAAATGCGCCATATTAGATTTCCATCAATGCTGTGTCAGAAATCGCGCGGAACCGCGCCGCGATTGCAGGATCACGCCCCGTGCGGTACGATCCCGCGCCAAGCGGGGGGATAAACTGGTACGGGGATGGAGCAGCACGCGATGAAGTTTGACCCAGAGGACCGCCGCGACGACGCGGATGAGCTGCCGGGCCTGGACGAATGGCTGCGACGCGAGGAGCCGCCGATCGCGGACGATGACACCAGTCCGAGCCGCCGGATGGATCCGGCGCAGCGGCTCGCCGCCGAGGAACCTGCTCCCACCGCCGACGATACCAGCCCTAACCCCGTGTTGAGCGCGCACGATCGCCTCGCGCTGGACGAGCCGCCGATCACCCTGGAAGACACGAATCCGTCACGCCCGATCCGCCCGGCTCCGCCGCCCCAACACGGCCCCGGTCGCGCGCTGTGGATTGCGGTGACGCTCGCCGCGCTGGCGCTGATCGCAGTCGGCGCAGGAATCATCCTCAACGCCGCGCTGTCGGACGACGAGCAGCCCGATACCGTGCCGGTTGCGGTTGATCCGACCGCGACGCACGCGCCCACCGAAGCCAGCAGTAACACCCAGGAGCCGACCAGCGCGCCCACGACTGCGCCCACCGTCACGGCGGAGCCAGAAGCAACAGAGCCGCCGGTCGAAGTCGCGCAGGTGCCGGAGCCGGAAGACGCTGCGCCCGCCGCGCGGGAGCCGATCGTGCTTCCCACTGCTGGCGCCGACACGATCGCCGCCGCGCTGGCCGCGCCCCTGCCCTCGGCGCCAGAAACGCGCGTCATTCGCCGCGAAGCCGCGCCGTTTACCGTGCGCCGTGAAAATACACGCTCCGGCGTCATCCCGTACACGGTCGAGCCGGGCGACACACTGGAGAGCATCGCCGCCAAGTTCGGTCTGAACGACCATTACACGATTATCTGGTCGAACAGTTCGACCAAGCTGGCGGACCTTGAACCCGGTACGCAACTCAACATCATGCCGGAAGATGGCGTTTACCATGAAGTCACCGAGGAAATCACGATCCGCGAGCTGGCAGAGAAGTACAACGTCGATCCGTATGTGATCATCGACTCGGAGTACAACGACTCGCTGTTCGGCTCGGTGCCCGAGACGCGCCTGCCGGTCGGGATGTGGGTCGTGATCCCCGGCGCGGAAGGCGAGCGCTTCAACCAGCGCATCGCAGGCAGTGGTGGGTTCACTGAAGGCAGCGCGGCGGGCGGCCTGCTGAGCGGCACGTATTCGCTGTGGGGCTGCACGGCGAACCTTCAGGGCGGCACAGAGCCGTACAACCGCCCGCTGGGTGGCTATACGTGGATGCGCGGGTTCATCCCCGGCTATCACGACGGTGTGGACCTGGCCGGGCGAGACAATCAGCCTGTGCTGGCAGCGGGCGCAGGGACGGTCGTCTACGCCGGATGGAACAACAACGGCTATGGGCGCGTGGTCGTGATCGCGCATAGCTCGTCGTTCAGCCTGTACGGGCACCTCAATTCGATCAACGTCCGCTGCGGGCAATACGTCGACCAGGGGCAGGTGATCGGGGGGATGGGCAACACCGGCAACAGTTCCGGCACGCACCTGCATTTTGAGGTGCGCGACGTCGGATTTAACCCGCTGAATCCGCAGAA
This sequence comes from uncultured Anaerolineae bacterium, assembly GCA_966250245.1. Lineage (GTDB taxonomy): Bacteria > Chloroflexota > Anaerolineae > Aggregatilineales > Aggregatilineaceae > DYGX01. Next base: position 15,134 of record CBINGT010000006.1, on the reverse strand, counting down.
TTACATTGGGTTTTAGGTGAGAAGCGCTTAGCAGTTAGCAGTTAGCGGTTAGCCAAAAGCGATAAGAGCAGGGAGTAGGGAGTTGGCAGTCGGGAATGGGAAAGCCGGGGCAAACGGCCAGTGGCCAGTCATCGGGCACGAGTGGGCGGTCGAGCACCTGGCGCGCGCGTTGCGCCACCAGCGGACCCGCCACGCCTACCTGATCACCGGGCCGAGCCGCATCGGGAAGACGCGGCTGGCGCTGGCGTTTGCGGCGGCGCTCAACTGCACCGGCGAGAATCCCCCCTGCGGGGAGTGTCGCGCCTGCAAGCTGACGCTCAAAGGCGTGCATCCCGACGTGACGATCGTGGACTCGGGCCAGGAAGGCGGAACGCTCAAGATCGACGACGTGCGCGATCTGCAGCAGGTCCTGTCGCTGCGCCCGTACGAAGCCCGCTACCGGATCGCGATCCTGCAGCGCTTCCACGAGGCGAACCCCGCCGCGGCGAACGCCCTGTTGAAAACGCTAGAAGAACCGGGGCCTAGCTCCGTGTTGATCCTGACCGCCGACAACGCCGACGCCCTGTTGCCGACGATTGTGTCGCGCTGCCAGCCGCTACACCTGCGCCCGCTGCCTGTCGAGCAGGTCCGCGCCGCGTTGGAGCGCGAGCGGGGCATTGACCCCGACACCGCGCAAGCGCTAGCGCAGCTTTCCGCCGGGCGAATCGGGTGGGCGCTGGCGGCGTGCGACGATCCGGCCGAGCGCCAAATGCGGGACGAGGCGATCGCAACGCTGAGTGCTGCGCTGCAGGGCACGCTGCGGGAACGGTTCGCGGTTGCGGAAACGCTGTCGCAGAAGGCATCTGCCGACAAGTCGTTTCTTCCCCCCTGGCTCGACTACTGGCAGGGCTACTGGCGGGATGTGCTGCTGGTGGCGTGTGGGAGCAGCGCGCCACTCATCAACGCGGACCACGCCGAGGACATCCGCACGCTGGCGCGGCGTGCCGGTCGGGATGCGGCGCAACGTGCGCTCGAAGCCACACGCCGGACCATCGATAGTCTCAGCCGGACTGTCAACATCCGCCTCGCGCTCGAAGTGTTGATGCTGGACTATCCCCCTGCATCCTGAGCACTTCATGACATGTGCACACCGGTTCGCCTGTCCACAAGATCAAGTTTTCCCATGATGGGTCTTTTTTAGAATCGTAATCGCAGTAGAGCGTGTGGATATGTGCATAACACGCTCCGCTGCATGATGCTGTCTGCCCCGCGCCAGATATGGGGCAGCACATGTGGCCCCGGCGTTCTGAATCGCCCCTGCATTTACGGCTTCATTTTGCTCTGCGCTGAGAAAAGGCTTGTTCCTGCTGTCAACAGCCGTTGTGCACAGGCGAAGGCAGTTGTCGACAGTTTGAACACCCCTTCAAAACCGCCGAAAAGCAGCCTGCAGGGCATCCCGCTATCTACCCCTGATTCCGCGAACACGCCCTATATATTGGACTCACAAATCGCGCTGCGGCAAGCAGATCACAGCTTGTCGACAACAGCGCGCGCTTATCCACAGCCGGAGATGTGCACAATTTGAGCGATGGAATCAATGCCGCGCGGCATGGCGCGGAGCACCCCCATATGTGGCGCTGGATCCGCTGCGGCGTGCCACTTGTGGGATGATTCAAGCTCTGTGGGCGCGAATGTTAAAACGGTTTGATGCTGGATAAGCCGTGAAAACGGCGACGAGTTATCAACAGGCAGGCGGAGCGGCGTGGACAGTTCACAGGGGCGAGTTTTCGACAGAAAAACACAACGCGCCGGGCAATTCCCCGGCGACGATTGCGCTACATATAGTGTGGATGCGATCCGAAATGTGGCGGCGGGATCAGTGCGGAAGCTGGTACAACTGCTCGCGGATGCGGCTTAGCTCCTGGCGGAGCGTCTCGTCTGCGCTCAGCTCGCTGGCGATCTTCTGGTAGCCGTGCAGCACGGTGCTGTGATTGCGCCCGCCCAGCGCTTCGCCGATCTGCGGGAACGAGGCTTCCGTTTCCTCGCGCGCCAGATACATCGCGATGTGCCGCGCGCGGACAACCTCTTTGGTGCGGCGCTTGCCGAGCAGGTCGTCGAGCGAAAGCTGGTGATAGCTGGCGGTCGCTTCGAGGATGTCCCGCATGTTGGCGCGGCGCTTCGGCTGAGGCGCGGCAGTGCGGTTGAGCGCCTGCTCTGCCAGCGCCTTGGTGATCGGCTGCTTGCCGAGCGAGGCGCGGGCCGTGACCTGCGTCAGCAGACCCTCGATCTCACACACGTTCTCGGCTTCGTGCTGCGCCAGCATTTCGGCCACGTCTTGCGGCAGCGTGACGCCCTGCTCCGCGGCCTTGGAGCGTACGATCTTCAGGCGTGTCTCGTAGTCCGGCGGCTGGAGATCGGCCAGCAGACCGGCTTCGAGTCGGGCGCGGAGCCGCACGTCCAGCCCGCCGATCTGGCGCGGGGCTGCGCTGCATGCGACGATGATCTGCCCCTGGTTGGCAAGCACAGCGTTGAAGGTGTGGAAGAACTCTTCCTCGGTGCTGGTTTTGCCCGCGATGAAGTCGAAGTCGTCAATGATCAGCGTCTGCGCGCCGCGATATTTGGCGCGGAACTCTTCCATTGTCTTGGTGCGGATCGAACCGACCAGATCGTTGGTGAACGCCTCGGCTGTGGTGAAGACGACCTCGCACCCCGCCGCCGTCATTGCCTGCGCGATCGCGTGGAGCAGGTGCGTCTTGCCCAGGCCGACTGGTCCGTAGAGCACCAGCGGGTTGTACTTGCGCGTCGGCGACTCTGCGACGGATTGCGCGGCCATCCACGCGAACTGATTGCCCGGTCCGGTCATGAACGAGGCGAACGTGCAGCGCCGGTCGAACTTGATCGTCTCGACGGGCGGCAGCGGGCCGGGATGGCTGCGCCGGATCTCGTTAAAGCGCGGATCCCACTCGGAGTAATCCGGCTCTGGAGCAGGGCGCGGCTCGTCGGGAACTGGAGCGACCGCGGCCACAGCGCTTTTCGCGGCGAGGGTTTTTGTCCTCACGCGGCGCTTGGGGCGCGGGCGCGAGGGCGTCAGCCGGGGTGAGACTTTCGTGCCCACGGCCGGGCGCACGTTGAGCGCGGCGCTTGTAGCAGCGGACGCTTCGCTTTGCTCCGAAGCCGAGTCGCTGCCTTCCCCGCTTGCTTCGGGGAACAGCGGGCTGGCCTCGTTGAGGTCGGGGCGCTTGCGGTTCGGCAGGATCACCACAAAATTCACCTGCGACGGCTGCCCGTAGATGGTCGAGAGCGTCTGGTTGATCAGGTGCTTGAGGTGCTTATCGAGCCAGTCCTTGGCGTAAGCATGGCGCACGCGGATGGTGAACAATCCGTCGTTGTAGGCCAGCAGCTCCGAGCCTTTGAGCCACGTGTCGAACGTTGCCCGGTTGAGCTGAAGCTGGAGCTGGCCCAGCGTTGCCTGCCACGCTTGCTTAGGTTCGAGCATCGGATTGGTCCTGCTTCCCCGCGCAATTTGCCGCCCCTTGACAGAGACAAAAGTCCCCCATTACAGCCCGTCAAGGGTTGCATGACGCTTGCGGCATATCAAGTTGAACTGCTGACTGTTTAGCCGATAGTCGGGGCCTCGGTGCGAGTGGTACCGGCTTTTTGTGTGGGTTTGCATCCGGTTCGCTGACCAGTGCTTGCCCCGACTGGAGTGACTCCATTCTACCTGATCCGGCCATCAAACTTCAATCAGATTCGGCGTTTGAACCTTAAAGAATTCGGTTTTTTAAGATTCGGCAGATTCGATTCCAGGTTTGAATCTAGCGAACTCAGAAAGCCGCGAATCCGATTCAGAGTCACACCGCTCTTTAACGCCATATCTGGGGGGCGAGTCTTCCAGAAGGGCTAATTTGTTGGGGTGTGTGGGTAAAGTGGGAAATGTGGGGAATGCCCAACCTTAAAATTCGAGGGCCAACTCAAAACTTTAAGGTTCGCGATTTTCATCCCCAGACGTGAATCATGAGCATCAGAATCGCTTTTTGCGCTGGTTTTGCGAGGGATTCCTCTGATTTATTTTGGGATTCGAAATTGGGGCGGGTGCGCACAAAAAACCCGGAGACTCGCTCCGGGCAAAAGGCAAAGGGTGACGCCTGGCTCAGCCGCCGTGACGCTCGTCGCCGGGCAGCCCGAAGGTGTACCCCCGGTGCTTGGGATCGAACGCCATGGCGAGCGTCGTCTCGTCGCGCGTGTTCCACGTCACGGCGATGTCTCGCGTGAAGCTGTGCAGCAGATCCCAGGCGAGCGCCTCGAAATCGGTGTTCGCGATCGCGTCCTGCTGCTTCGGCCAGCCATAGCCCCACGCAAACCACGATTCGTCCTGAAAAATAATGAAATCGTAGAACGCTTTGCCCTGCGGGTCGTCGGTCAGGAAGACGGCGATCCGCCCGCACAGCTCTTTGAACTGAATCGGGGGGATGCGCGCCTCGTCGGCGGGGTTTGGACGGGCAAAGCTGAGCATCGGCACGAAGATGATGCTCCAGTCGTGGATATAAATTTGCAGGCCCTCGCGGCCACCGCCGGACGGGTGCGTTAACCGGCGGCACTTGCCGATGCCGGGCGTTCCCCGCGCGCTGATCTCTGCCAGCGCTTTCTCGAGCGCGCTGAACAGACGGCTCGAGAAGTCTAGCAGGAGCACGTTCAGGCGCTCGCGCGCCTGCTCGTCCTCGCGCATCACCCGGTCTAGCGCATCAAACAATCTTTGGCGATCTTCGGGGTTCACGGCTAACTCCTCGTGAGCAGTAGACCCTTCGCCGTTCCACACCTATCCGTAGCGCTGCATGAAACGGCTCATTCGTTCCAAAGCTTCTTCCAGTTTTTCATAAGCGGTCGCATAGCACGCGCGCACGAACCCTGCGCCCGACGCGCCAAACGCGCTGCCTGGGATGACCGCCACCCGCTCTTCGAGCAGCAGCTTTTCGCAGAACGTCTCATCGTCCAGGCCGGACGCGCGCACGCTCGGAAACGCGTAGAATGCCCCGCGCGGCTCGAAGCACGTCAACCCGATCTCGTTCAGGCCATCGACCAGCAGACGGCGGCGGCGATCGTATTCGCAGCGCATCTCCTCGACGTCTTCATCGACGGTGAGCAGCGTTTCGGCGATGGCGATCTGCGCGGTCGTGGGCGCGGACATGATCAGATACTGGTGGACCTTCCGCATCGGCGCGATGATCTCGGCTGGTCCCACCGCATAGCCCAGCCGCCAGCCGGTCATGGCGTGGCTTTTGCTGAAGCCGCCCAGCACCAGCGTCCGCGAGCGCATATTCGGCAGCGTGGCGAAATGCGTGTGCTTGATGCCGTAAACCAGCCGGTCGTAGATCTCGTCTGAGATCACAAACAGGTCGTGGCGCTCCGCGACCGCGGCGATCTCGTGCAGCCGTTCGGGGGTCAGGACCGCGCCGGTCGGGTTGTTTGGATAGCCGATCAGCAGGGCTTTGGTCGCGGGCGTGATCGCGCGCTCGATGTCCGCCGCCCTCACCTGAAACTCGTCCTCAACCGTCGTGCCAATCACCACCGGCACGCCGCCCGTCAGCATAACGTCCGCCGTGTACGAGACAAAGCACGGCTCCGGCACAAGCACCTCATCGCCGGGGTTGATCATCGCGGCCAGCGCCAGGTACAGCGCCTCGCTGACGCCAACGGTGATCAGAATTTCAGTTTCCGGGTCGTAGTGGATGCCGTAGAGCCGTTCAAGATAGAGCGAGACAGCCTGGCGCAGCTCAGCCGTTCCGCTGTTGCTGGTGTAGTGGGTCTGGCCCTGCTCAAAAGCTCGGATACCGGCCTGCAGAATTGGCTGTGGTGTGACGAAGTCCGGCTCGCCGATCCCCAGCGAAATGACATCGTGCATCGTCGCGCTGATGTCGAAAAACCGGCGAATGCCGGAAGGGGGAATCGATCGGACACGTTGGGAAACAAAGTCGCGCATACTGCTCGCTCCTACGGCTGTTTTGGGAGTGGGCACAGTATAGCACGAATTGCGGGCCCGGCATTGGTGTATCAGTCCATACTTGGCGCCTGGCAGGCGCTGACGGGCAGCGTCGCAGCGGGGTAATTGACGAACTCGCCCGCCGCACTTTGCTCGTATAGCCCGAAGCGGACCGTTTCGGCCTCAGGCAAGCGGGGGAGCAGGTACACGTCGCGCACGACCTCGCCGGGCGCCCAGCGGGTGAACGGGTACAGCCCGAAGACAGGCGCGGACTGGTCCGCCTGGGCGAGCGGCACAGGCGATGCGTTCCCTATCAGGTGGACGAACACGCTCAGCGCGGCGGTGGGCGGCTCGTGCGCCTGCCAGACCACGTGCAGCGCGATCGTACGCTTGTCACACGCCAGCCACGCGTCGCGCCACGCGATCCCGGCTGCGATCTCGATCCCGGCTGGGGCGTCGCGTTCCGGTGCGCGCGCGACGGTGACATAGCCGGGGATGGTCGCACGCAGCGCCAGCGAGCCGAGCCGGTCCGTCCACCAGCTTGAGGCGGGTCCATAGGCGCTGTTCCACGGCGGCGGGAAGGTGTAGAACGTCTCCGGCTCGGTTAGCAACGTCGCGCCCTCGTCCAGCAACCGGGCAAGGTCGGCCTTGTGATCGACGATCTGCAGATCGCGCCGCTCTCCGGTCACGAGGCGCGCGTATGAGGCAGCAGCGTTGCGCGGCCCCCACGGATAGAACACGACGATCCGCTCGCCGGTGGGGATGCGCGCTAACCGCTCGATGGTGCGCAGCCCGGTCGGCTCGCGGACCAGCTCGCGCACTGTGGGTCCGTGCACCACACCCAGCGCGATCATCCACACCGCCAGCCCTGCCAGCGCGAGCGGGCGGATTGGCTGTCGCCGGGCGATCAGTCGGTCCAGCGCGAGCGCCGTTTCGAAAACAAGCGCGGCGACGACTGGCATCAGGATCGCTTCGGGCAGCACAGCGGTGTGGAACGCAACCGCGAACAGCAACGGTCCAAGCGCGGCCAGCGCCATCAGACGTGCGGCCGCGCGGTGCGGCCCGCGTGCCAGCACGAGCGCCGTCCCGACCAGCGCCGCGATCAGCCCCGGCGGCGTCAACTCCCGCGACAAGATCGTGACCACACGCCGCGCGTTGTCCAACCACCCGGCGGCGTCCGGCGGCAGCGCGATCAGCCGGTCCGCCTCGCTCCCCGAGAACTCGATCCACAGCCCGCGCAGCGTCCCCGGCTCCCCGTAGACCCACTCGCTGCCCTGCCACGCGCGCAGCGGCATATAGATATAAGGTATGAAGCCGAGCAGAAACAGCCCGGCGGCGGTGAGCAGCGTTCGCGGCCAGTGGACCGGCTCATTATGTCGGTGCAGCCAGATCGCCGCCAGCAGCCCCAGCGCGATAAACAGGAGCGCCCGATGATGCGCCACGCCGATCCCGCCGAGTAGCGCCATCGCCAGGACCCGCCGCCGCACGCCCCACGCGCCGCGCCACGGCCCCGGCCACAGCGCGATCCCCAAACACAGCATAGCGATCGCGAGGCTCATGCTGTAAACTTCCGCGACGACGTGATGCACCCATGTGGAACGCGTCAGCGCCAGGGCGCCGGTGCTCAACGCAGCGAGCGCGACTCGCCCGGTGAGCCGGTGCACCAACCGCGCAAACGCGATCAGCGCGACGACGCCCCATGCCAGCGCATACAGGCTCGCAGCGGCGGCAGGTTCCACGCCGAGCAGACGCAGCGGGAACGTGAACAGGTTTCCGAGCACGGTGAACAGTGGGTAGCCGGTGTGGTGAATCGTTCCCCAGACGTTCAGCGCGACCTGGATTTCGCTGACATCTTTGATATATTCGTTCTTAAGACGAGTGGCCGCGGACAATTGTTCGTTGAAGCTACCTGCGATGTGCGTCTGGAGCGTCAGCGCATAGGCGAGAGCCAGCGCGGCGCTCACTGCGATCGCGATCCACGGGGCGCGCGGTGCGGCGGTCGGTAGTTTTATCGTGAGATGGCGCATGAAGTGTAACCGTTGGGTAGTCGCGAGGAACAGCCGCATTATAGCCTGAAACCGGCGCAGCTCGCGAAGCTGCGCTTCTTTGGAGAGGAGAGCCAGCACGTATGGCTGAAGGGATTATAGATTGCCTGGGGACGGTGCCGCTCTTTCGTGAGCTATCGTCGGATGCATTGGGCGACGTGTGTAGCCAGCTACGCCACTTTTCGCTGCATCAGGGCGAGATGCTTTTCCAGCAAGGCGACCCCGGCAATTCGATGTTTATTGTCGATGATGGCACGCTGCGGGTCTACACGCTGGGCGAGGGTGGACGGCAGGTGTTGCTTGACGTGCTTGGTCCGGGCGACGTGCTGGGCGAGCTGACGTTGCTCGACGGGCGGCCGCGCACGGCCTACGCGCAGGCAGAGACGGATTGTGAGATCTTCGCGCTGGATCGCGAGCCGTTTCTCGCTCACCTCATGGAGCGGCCCGACGTGGCGATCGCGCTGCTGAGCAATGTGAGCATGCGCCTGCGGCAGACCGTCGTCCAGGCGGAAGTAGTGTCGGCGCGGGGCAGCGCATCGCGTCTGGCGCACGTGATTCTGTTCCTGGCGGATCGTGACGGCGAGCTGCAAACAGGGCTGGTGACCTCGCGCCTCAACCGGAAGGATATTGCGGCGGCGATCGGCACTAGCGAGGAATGGGTCACCCACATGCTGACCGAGTGGAGCCGTGATGGGATCATCGGCATGACCGGGATGCGCCGCCTGATTCTGCATGATATCGAGGCGCTGCGCGCCATCACCCGGCAGGGGTAATAACGAAGACGGAACGCGGGTTGGTGAGTCTCTACTCCCCACTCACCATTCCGGATGCTCTAGGCAGCTATGCGGCGGTGTCCGCCGGAGTTGCCTGGGCGGGGCCTTCGGCTTGCGCTCGCTTGGACTGCCGCTCCTGTTCGATCACCTCTGCGATCGCCTCGACCAGTTCCTTCAACTCGGTGGACGGCGTGAGAGCAGGGATCGCCTGCTAATGGGGATTCAAATAGGTGAGCGACTTCGGCGGACGGGGTGGAGCGACTTTAGTAATTGCTATGATTATATTTGAATTTATTTCAATTTCAACAGGGCAGAATAGCCTGAGGTGAAGTCCGGACTCACCTAACCCGACCGTTGAGCGTGCCAAGGGTCGGGTTAAGTGAGGGTTTCACCAGTGAACTTTAAAGGACACTGACGCTCCGGCCTGCAGCCAGAACCTAACGAGGCTCGACAACCAAACGCACCGCAGTGCGCTCTTGATCATCAATCACCACTTCGGTGAACTAGGGGATTGTGATGACGTCGATGTTATCCTCGCTCAGATAACCGCGCGCGATCGCTACGGCCTTGACCGCCTGATTGACCGCGCCCGCTCCAATCGCCTGTACTTCGGCGCGCCGATGCTCGCGCACGACGCCAGCGATTGCGCCCGCGACGGCCGTCGAGCGCGAGCGAGCAGAAACCTTGATAATGTCCGCCGCATCGGGTTTTTCCGAGAGCCATTCGTTGTCCGGAGCCAGATCTTGCGGGTAAGATGGTTGCATAGTAGCCCCCTAAGGACTTTTGTTGAGACGGACAAACGTCTAGTGCATTAACAGTTCCTCCATTGTACCGGATTTCACGGCCCATGACAATTTTCCTATCGTGCCTGCAAAACGCAGCTTTTGAATAATTTTCGCACTTTGACAATTTATGCTATATTCGTGGTTCATGCTGTCCCAACAACCCATAACCTTTATGTTTTTATTAGAAATTAAGTTGCATAAGGTACCCTAAGGGTACAAGAGGCAATACCAAATCATCGTTGAAGGACTCTCCGGCCATGAATCCATCTACCACACGCTACCGCGGCACAGTCAAGGCGTACGATCGCCATGACGGTGCAGGCACCATTGCACTACCGGATGGACGCGAAGTCCCGGTCCGCTACTCGGCTATCCGTGGCGACGGTGTCCGCGTTCTGCAGCAGGGCGAGACGGTTTCGTTCCAGCTACAGGAAACGCGGCGCGGTTTGTGCGCAGTCTGCGTGCAGCAGGAATAACGCGCGACACTTCATAACGAGCGGCTTCGCTGGAAGGGACAGCCCATGCGAGGCCGCTCACAACTGCCCTCCCGCGCACGATTGAGGGCGGTTTGATCGCGCAATCTGATAGGAAACTGGACGGGGTCGCGTCGACCCCGTTTGTGTTAAATTGGCAAGAATGGCAAATTGTGAAACAGGTTTATGATAAGCTTATGCATCACCTGTAGGACTTACAGCGCGCACAGCTAGAGGAGTACGTTGTAAATGCTACCACTGAAAATCATCCCCCTCGGAGGACTGGGGGAAATTGGCAAAAACATGATGCTTTTGGAATATGGCGACGATGGGCTGATCATCGACGCGGGCATCATGTTTCCCGAGAACGACATGCTCGGGATCGACTACATCATTCCGGACTTCGGATATGTGGTCAACCGCTTGCAAGAAGGGCTGACGGTTCACGGCGTTGTGGTCACGCACGGGCATGAGGACCATACCGGCGCGATCGGGCATGTGCTGGACGTGATCAAGGCGCCGGTCTACGCCACGTCGCTGACGGCGGGCCTGCTCGAAGTCAAGATGCGCCAGTCCGGCCACGCCGAGCACCCGCTGATCGTCTTCCACGCCGGGGATCGCTTCCAACTTGGCTTGTTCGACGTCGAAACGTTCCACGTTTGCCACAGCATCCCCGACGGCGTAGGGCTGGGCATTACGACGCCGGTTGGCCTGATCGTTCACTCGAGCGATTTCAAGTTCGATCACACGCCGGTGGACGGGTGGCCGCCGGATTTCGCCAAGCTGGCTGAGTTCTCTCAGCGTGGGGTGCTGGCCCTGCTCTCCGACAGCACCAACGCCGACAACCCCGGTTGGACGCCCTCGGAAACCGTGATCGACGCAGCGTTCGACGAAGTCTTCCGCGCCGCGCCCGGCCGGATCATTGTCGCGACCTTTGCCTCGCTGATCTCGCGGATCCAGCAGGTCGCCAGGGCGGCGGAGCGATATGGGCGCAAGATGGCGATCGCCGGGTTCAGCATGCAGGAATATATCAAGGTCGCCACGCGGCTCGGCTACCTCAATCTTCCGCCCGATCTGATGGTTTCCGTCGAGCAGGCGGTCAAGATGAAGCCGCGCGAAGTTGTGATTATGGCGACCGGCACGCAGGGCGAGCCGTCGGCGGTGCTGGGGCGGTTGGCGTGGGGCCGCCATCGCGTGCTGGAGATCGAGCACGGCGACACGGTGATCATGTCTGCCCATCCCATCCCCGGCAACGAGGAAATGGTCCATCGCACGATGAACAAGCTCATCCAGCGCGGCGCGACCGTGATCTACGACCCGCTGCTGCCGGTGCATGTCTCCGGCCACGCCAGCCGCGAGGAACTGAAGTTGCTGATCAACCTCGTCCGCCCGAAGTTCTTCATCCCGGTTCACGGGGAGCTTCGCCACCTGACCGAGCACAGCCGCCTCGCGCAATCGGTCGGCATCCCGCCCGAGAACATCGCGGTGGTCGAGAACGGCACGGTCATCGAGCTGACGCCAGACTCGCTGACCATCGGCGAGCGTGTGCCCGGCGGGTATGTGTTTGTGGACGGCGCGGGCGTGGGCGACGTCGGCCCGATCGTCATGCGCGACCGCGAGATTCTGGGGCGCGACGGCTTCGTCGCGGTGCAGGTGCTGATTGACCGCGAAACCGGCGAGCTGATCGAGCCCCCGGAATTCATTTCGCGCGGGTTTGTATATCTGCGCGAGGCCGCCGACCTCGTTACCTCAGCCGAGCACGTCATCGAGGAAACGATCGCGACGACATCCAACGGCGACCTGACGCGCGCCGTGCAGGATGCGCTTTCGCGCCTGTTCTACAACGAAACCAAGCGCCGCCCGATGACGTTCGCCTTCGTGCGCGAGATATGAGCCCACTGCGCAGCGATAGAGCAGCGAAGGGCAGCGGACCCGTGTAAGCTGCCTTAGCTGCTTTTGCGCTGCTTGATGGCTGTCTTTAGCTGCCGCCCGCTAACTTGCCAGCATTCCCCCGCCTCTGCATAATAAGGGCGGTCGGCCATCCCCGACCCGGCGCCGGTCTCCTGGGCTGGTGACCGTATTTTCATAGCTAGTTGAGGAACCAGAGTGGGCTTATATCCTTCGCAAACCACCCGGACGCGGCTGATCGCCGCGCTGTTCACATTGATTCTGGCCGCGCTGCTGGCGGGGTGTGGCGACGAAAGCGCTCAGGGCGCCTCTGCCGATCCGCCCGCTGCTAACCCACCCGCTAATTCTGGCGAGCAAGCCGCTCCCCCTGCGCAGGCCCAGGCCACGCCGACCAACATCTCGCCCGAAGGAGAGCCACTGGTCGCCACAGTCAACGGCGTGCCGATCACCGTCGCGGAGCTGGAGCGCGAGCGCGACCGTCGCATGCTCGGCCTGACGGTCGAACCGGCCACGCTCGACGCGTTCACTGCATCCGTGCTGGATAGCCTGATCGACCAGGTGCTGATCGAGTTGGCCGCCGAGCAGAGCCAGATCGTCGTGACGGATGCGGAGATCGACAACGAGCTCGCGATCCAGGCGGAGCTGGCCGAGGCGAACGGCATGACGCTCGAACAGATTGCGGCGGAGCAGCTTTACACGATGGACGAGTATCGTGAGGCGACCCGCCAGATGCTGCTGTGGGGCAAGGTCAGCCAGCTGGTGACGGCCAACGTCTCGACGGTCGAGAAGCAGGTCCACTCGCGGCATATCCTCGTGAAAGATGAGGCGCTGGCGCGCGACCTGCTGACGCAGATCCAGTCGGGCGCGGCGAGCTTCGAGGCCCTCGCCCAGCAGTACTCGCTCGACGCGTCGAGCAGCTACAACGGCGGCGATCTCGACTGGGTGGGCCGGGGCGACCTGCTCCAGCCCGAGGTCGAGGCCGCGATCTTCTCGCTTCAGCCGGGCGAGCTGGCGCCGCAACCGGTTCGCAGCAGCCTGGGCTATCACATCATCCAGGTGCTGGAAGTCGCCGAGGGGCGGGAGCTTGACGCCGCCGCGATGGCGCAGCAGCGGGAGCAGGCATTCCTGTACTGGCTGGATCAGCAGCGTGCCGCGGCTGACATCCAACTATTCGGAGCGTTTGAGACGCCCTAGGCGTCGCCTACTCAGGGGGAGGGCACCGACCCAATGCGGGCAGCGAACTTTCTGTTTAACTTCGTCACCATCATCTTTGTCGTGCTGACGCTGGTGGTGGCCGCCTTTACGCTCGCGATCGCGGGCGACGTGCTGGAGCCACCGTTCCTGCTGCCGCCCACCGACGTCCCGACGCCCACGCTGGTCCCTGATATCGGCGAGGAGTTGCCGACGCCGTTCCTGCCGACCTTTACCCCGTCCAACACGCCGGAGCCAACCGAAACGCCCGAGCCGACGTTGACGCCGACGCTGACCGAAACGCCGACGCCGGAGCAACCGGTCGCGACCGAGGCTCCGCCAACGGATACGCCCGCCCCCACCGAGCCACCGCCCGAGGAAACCCCCGAGGTGACTCCGGAGAGCGGCGCGGACGAGCCGCCCGGTGAATTCCCAGACGACGCAGTCGGGAGCGCAGCGCTAGCCGCGCTCCCTAGTTTTACGCCCCTGGCGCCGGTGCCCAGCCGCACCCCCGCGCCGACGATCACGCTCACCCCCGGCCCGCGCCCAACCAACACCGTCACGCCGACGCCCCCCGGCCCGCTCCCGCCGACGCTGTCGCCCTATCCGTTCCTGGTGCAACCGGGCACGCCGCTGCTGCGGGATAGCTTCGCGGACGGGACGACGGGGTGCGAGTGGCAGGGCGTCGCCGGGACGGTGGTTGACCAGCGCGGAGAGGCCGTCGTGGGTGTCGAGGTGCGCGTTCGCAGCGCGAGCGGCGAGCAGACTGCGCTCGCGGGCACCGACACCGACTACGGCCCCTCGGGCTGGGAAGTCCGCCTGAGCGGGGCGCCGCGCGCTGAGCAAGTGACCGTTGCGCTATGGGCGGACGATCAGCCGGTTTCCCCGGCGGTGGAAGTGGTTTTTCCTGCGACCTGCACGCAGAACCTCGCGCTGATCAATTTCGTCCAGACGCGGGCATTCTGAGCGGGCGCATCTGGCAAAAGGTGGCGTTGGCATGGCGTCAAAGCGAAATTCTCCGGTCTACGATGTGATCACGGCGCTGTTCGTGGTGCTGACCGTCGCGGCGCTGGGGTTGATTTTGCTGGTGTGGCGCGATCCACAGACGCCGCTGAACCCGTTCCCGCCGCCGACGCTTCCGCCGCGCGTGGTGCTGCCGACCGCGACACTTACCCCCACGCCGACCGACACCCCGCTGCCGACCAGCACGCCGACCGCCAGCCCGACGCCGACCGCAACGGCGACCGCGACGGCCACGGCCACGCCGACCGCGACCGACACGCCGACCATCACGCCGACGCCGGTGCTGTCCGGCGCGCTATCGCAGCTTCCGGCGGGGGAGCTGTTGCTCGCCACGCCGACGCCCGCGCCGCTTGACGATGGCAACGGCGGCGCGATCCCCGGCAGCATAGGCGGCCCGCGCGCCCTGCCGACGCGCTCGCCCTTCCCGTTCGACCCCGTAGAGATACGGCTCCAGGCGAATGACAACGATCAAGGCTGCAACTGGCGCGGGATCGCCGGGTCGCTGAGCACGCTCAACGGCGATCCGGTCGTGGGGCTGGCGATTCTGGTTGAGGGCGAGAGTTTCCGCCGGGTGGAGATCTCCGGCACCGCCGAGCAGTGGGGTGCGGGCGGGTTCGAGGTCCAGGTGGGCAGCGAGCCACGCGCCGAGCCGTACACGCTGACCGTCCTCGGCCCGACTGGCGCGCCGATCTCGCCTGCTGTGCCGGTTGAGACGGGCGCTACCTGCGATACAAACGTCGCCGTGGTCGATTTTGTGCAGAACCACGCGTATTGAGAGAGCAGCGGTTAGCCGTTAGCTTTTAGCGGTTAGCGAGAGCGAAATACGGCCAGGAGCAGCAGCGAAGCATCACCTGGCTCGTCCGGCGCGACCTTGTCCCCTAGTTTCATCCTTGCACATGCTCTTGGTTCTTGCTCTTGCTTTTGTTAATCGCTAACTGCTAACCGCTAATCGCTCTCGCCGTAAGAACCGTGTATGATCG
>CBINGT010000005.1:0-22219 GCA_966250245.1 uncultured Anaerolineae bacterium | reverse complement strand
GCCAGCCCTGCCTCAAGCCGGTGCTTGCGCTCGCGGATGTCGTCTTGTCCGGCGTAGTTGGTCCCGTCCGCCAGCCAGATGCTCAGCAGATCGCTGCCCGTCTGGCGCATGATGTCGCAGCACTCGACCATGTGCGCGATCGCGTTCTCACGCGCGGCTGGATCGGGGCTGGTTAGCGAGCCGAACTTGTACTGTTCGTCCTGAAAGACGTTCGGGTTGATCGCGCCCAGGCGCAGGCCGAGCGATTCGGCTTCCTGCTTCAGCGCGATCCAGTCGTCGGTGCGATCCCAGGGGATGTGCAGCGCGACCGACGGCGCGACGCCCGTCAGCCGGTGGACGTAGGCCGCATCCGCCAGCTTTTCGTGCACGTTGCGCGCCGCCCCAGGCCACGGAAAGACCTTGAAACGCGTACCGCTGTCGCCATAGCCCCAGGACGGCGTTTCGATTGCCTGCTGCGCCAGCTTCGCCTTCACCGCATCCACGTCGATCCCGCGCGCGGCCAACTGCTCGGCCAGCACGTCGTACGCTTTCAGAGGATCCGTCATGCTTCTGCCCCTTCCCTGTAAATGCTCAGTGTGCAAACAAGAAAAGCAATTTATACTCTTACCGAAATGACCTGGCATATGCGGCGCTCGCCAGAGAAACCTCACCCCTTAACCCCCGGCCCCTTTTCCCCTCTCCGCGTGCGGAGACGGGCCAGGGGTGAGGTTCTACGCGCCAGTCACATAGCCGGTTGCTTTCGAGAAGTCACTTTGTTCCTGGCACGCCCACGATGTCGCGGAACCGCGCGTATGCCTCATCCCACGCGGCGGACGGTTGGGGCGTGTAGTGGCGCGTCTCTACCGAGCGACGGACCGCTTCGCGCGCCTGGTGCACGTCTGACAGCTCGCCGAGCGCGATCAACTGCACGATTGCGTTGCCCAGCGCAGTTGCCTCGGCTGGACCCGCGACCACCTCGCGCCCGGTCGAGTCAGCGGTCATCTGGCACAGCAGGGCGTTGCGCGATCCCCCGCCGATGATGTGCAGCACATCCACCGGCCGCTCCGCAATGGCGACGAGCTGGTTGAGCGTATGGCGATACTTGCACGCCAGGCTCTCGTAGATCGCGCGCATGATCTGCCCGACCGTCTCTGGCACGGGCTGGCCGGTGTCCCGGCAAAACGCCTGCACCCGCTCGGGCATGTCGTTTCCTGGTGCGTTGAAGACTGGATCGTCGGGGTCGATCAGACTGCGGAACGGCTCGGCGTCCGCGGCGAGGCGCGTCAGGTCGTCGTAGCTGTACTCGGTCCCGGCGGCACGCCACGCCGCGCGGCACTGCTGCGCGATCCACATGCCAACCACGTTCTTGAGGAAGCGATACGTGCCGCCATAGCCGCCTTCGTTCGTGACGTTCGCCGCGTAGCTGGCGTCGTTGATGACCGGGCGCTCTAGCTCCAGGCCGAGCAGGCTCCACGTGCCGCTGCTGAGGTAGGCGTAATGCGCCTG
The DNA here is from genome assembly GCA_966250245.1 of uncultured Anaerolineae bacterium. Lineage (GTDB taxonomy): Bacteria > Chloroflexota > Anaerolineae > Aggregatilineales > Aggregatilineaceae > DYGX01. The sequence goes on along the minus strand of CBINGT010000005.1, from coordinate 20,734 downwards.
CGCGGCAGGCACGCCCACCACCGCGCTCGCCGTGTCATGCGAGGCAACCGCCGTCACCGAGATGCCCTGGTACACGCCGAGCCGCGTCCCCGGCGGCACGATCTCCGGGAAGATCGCGGTCGGGATGCCGAGCGCGTCGAGCGTTTCGGTGTCCCACGTGCCAGTGTGCGGGCTGAACATCTGCGTGGTGGTCGCGTGCGTGAACTCGCACACCCGCGCGCCGGTCATCCAGTAGTTGAACAGATCGGGGAATGTGAGATAGTGAGTAGCGTGCTCAAGCTGCGGGCTGCGGTCCCGCACCATGCTGGCAACCTGAAACAGCGTGTTCAACTGCATGAACTGGATGCCGGTCCGCTCGAAGATCGTCCGCCGTGGCACCCGCTCGAACACCCACTCCATCGCCCCATCGGTGCGCGTGTCGCGGTAATGGACCGGGTTGCCGACCAGCCCGCCCGCGCGATCCAGCAGCGCAAAGTCGACGCCCCACGCATCCACGCCGATGCTCGCCGCGCCTTCAGCAGCCTGCGCGATCCCGGTGCAGATTTCGTGCCACAAACGCAGAACATCCCAATGCAGCGTCTTGCAGACCTGCACCGGGATGTTCGGGAAACGATGCACTTCCGTCTGTTCGAGGCGCTCGCCATCCCAGCCGACGCGCATCACCCGGCCAGACTCCGCGCCCAAGTCAATGGCAATAACATGCATTGCGTCCAACTCTTTCGTTAAAAACCGTGCGCGTGCACGAGCCAAAGGTATTTTCTTTTGCTAATGATAGATGAAGGGCGGACCCCAGTCAAAGCATCACCGCGCGGTGATGCGAACGGCGGCGCGGTGTGGTATAACGTGCAGCGCACGAAACGACCATGAAGCATCCATAGCAGCGCCCGTTCGACGTGCCGGGCGAGCGTCATAGAAAGCAGACACATGACTGATTTTCCACCACTCGATGAAGCCGAGATGCGCCACCAGATCTGCGAAGTAGGGCACCGGCTTTATCAGCACTTTTTCGTTGCAGCCAACGACGGCAACATCTCCGTCCGCCTGAACGAGCACGAGATCCTCGTCACCCCGGCGAATGTCGGCAAGGGCGATCTGACGCCGGAAATGCTCGTCAAGATCACACCTGAAGGGCAGCAGATCGAACCGAACAATGGCTGGCGCGCCTCGTCCGAGAGCCGGATGCACCTCGCGATTTACCGCGAGCGGCGTGATATTCGCGCCGTGGTGCATGCGCATCCCCCGACCGCGACCGGCTTCGCCGTAGCGAATGTCGGGCTGGACGCGCCCTTCCTGCCGGAAGTCGTGATCCGCACCGGCGGGACGCCCGTCGTGCCGTACGCCATTCCTGGCGGCGACGAGCTACCTCAGTCGATCGTCCCCTACCTGCACGACTATGTAACGCTGCTGCTCGGCAATCACGGCGCAGTCGCATACGCGCCCACCCTGCGCGAAGCGATGTGGCACATGGAAACCATCGAGTTGAACGCGCGCATCTACCTGACCGCGCACCAGCTTGGCAACATCCGCTTTCTGAACGAGAGCGAAGTCGAAGCGCTGCAAAAGCGCTATACTGGGGGGAAAGGTCCGGGTCGCGGCGCCACCCACGAATGAAACCAGGCGGCCTGCCCGCCCGGTAATGCAAAAGTTGGTTACAGCATGGACTTACCTGCAAGAACGTCTCCGGTCGGCCAGCCGGTCGCGCTGTACGTGACCTGCCTGGTCGACTATCTGTTTCCCGGCGTAGGGATCGCGTCAGTGCGCCTGCTGGAGCATCTCGGGCTCACCGTCACCTTTCCCTTCGCGCAAACCTGCTGCGGGCAGCCCGCCTACAATGGCGGCTATCACCGCGAGGCCCGGCCGCTCGCCGAGCGCTTTCTCGACGTCTTCCGCGACGTGCCAGTGATCGTCTGCCCATCCGGCTCGTGCACCACCATGATCCGCGTCGAATATCCACGCCTCTTCGCCGATGATCCCATACGGGCGGAGCAGGCGCGGGCGATCGCAGCCCGCACATGGGAGCTCACCGAGTTCCTGGTCGATGGCCTGGGCCGGGCGGATCTCGGGCTGCGCTTGCCGGAACAGCAGACCTTCGCCATCCACGACTCGTGTCATGGGCTGCGCCATCTTGGGCTGGGGCGGCAGGCGCGCGCGCTGATCGAGGCGATGGAAAACGCCCGCCTCGTCCCGCTGGAAGATCACGACGAATGTTGCGGGTTCGGCGGGCTGTTCAGCGTCAAGATGCCAGAGCTTAGCGCGGCGATGCTGGAAAAGAAGCTCGCCCACATCCGCGCCTGCGAAGCGCCGACCATCGTCACCGGCGACGTCAGTTGCATGATGCACATGAACGGCGGGCTGGCGCGCGAGGGCGCGTTCCGCCAAGTGCGGCACATCGCCGAGGTGCTGGCCGACGGCCTGCCGGAAGGAGTCCGCCATGCACAATGAGGCCGGGCAGTTCATCGCCAACGCGCGGCAGGCGCTCGCCAACCCACCCATGCTCGCGGCTGTCAAGCGCGCGACCGACACCGCCGACCGCAAGCGCGACCTGGCGATGTTCGCGGACGGCCGCGAGCACGGCGAAGCGCTCCGCCGGGAGTCCGCCGCCGCCCGACACCGCGCGCTGCGTCAGCTTCCCGCATTGCTGGAGCAGGCGGAAGAACGCCTGACCGCGAACGGCGCGACCGTCCTCTGGGCGGTGGACGCGGCGGAAGTCTGCCGCCACGTGCAGGAGATCGCCGCGCACCACAACGTCCGCCGCGTGACCAAGAGCAAGAGCATGATCAGCGAGGAAGTCGGCCTGAACGATGCGCTGATCGCCGCCGGGATTGACGTGCTCGAAACCGACTTGGGCGAGTTCATCATCCAACTTGCCGCCGAGCCGCCAAGCCACATCGTCACGCCAGTCATCCACAAATCGAAAGAGACGATTCGCGACCTGTTCGTCGAGCGGCTTGGCATGCCACCGACCGACGACGCGCAGACGATGGCCCGCTTCGCCCGCGAACACCTGCGCGCCGCGTTCCTCAGCTCAGAGATGGGCATTTCCGGCGGGAACTTCATCATCGCGGAAACCGGCACGCTCTGCCTGGTGACGAACGAGGGCAACGGGCGGATGGTCACCACCCTGCCGCCGGTACATGTGGCGCTAGTGGGCATTGAGAAGGTGATCGCCACGCTCGAGGACTATGCGCTGCTGACGCAGGTGCTACCGCGCAGCGCGACCGGGCAGGCGCTGGCCGTCTACACGCACATGATCAACGCGCCGCGCCGCACCGGTGAGGACGACGGGCCGGAAGCGCTATACGTCATTCTGGTAGACAATGGACGCAGCGCGATCTACGAGTCGGAGTATGCCGAGGTGTTGGGGTGCATCCGCTGTGGGGCGTGCATGAACGCCTGCCCGATTTATGAGGCGGTCGGCGGGCACGCCTATGGCTGGGTGTATCCGGGGCCGATCGGCGCGGTTCTCACGCCGCTGATGACCGGATTGAAGGAAGCGTCGCCGCTGCCAAACGCCAGCAGCCTGTGCGGCAAGTGTAAGGAAGTCTGCCCGATCGACATCGACCTGCCACGAATGTTGCTCGACCTGCGGCGGGATCTGGTCGTCCAGGGGCATACGCCGCTGCCATGGCTTGCAGGGATGCGCGCGTGGTCTGTGGCCGCCCGCTCGCCACGCGTCTTCGACGCCGCCGCCCGCGCCGCACATGCCGTCCAGCCAGTGCTGCCGAAGGGACAGAAGCTCCCGCTGGGGCCGCTCGCCGGGTGGACTGCCAGTCGCGAGCTTCCGCAACTCGCCGCGCAACCGTTCCGCGCGTGGTGGTCCGAGCGCGAAAAACGCGCAGCGCAACAGAAAGCCGAGGAATCCGATGACCAGCCGTGACGCCATTCTGCGCCGCCTGCGCGCTGTCAAGCCGCCCTATGCCGACGAGCCGCCGCCCGCCGAGTACCTGCCGGTCGTGCCGCTGGACGCAAGCGATCGCGCCGCGCTGATCGATCGCTTTGTCACGAAGGCCGAGGCGCTGAGCAGCGTTGTACACCGCTGCGCCAGCGAAGAACAGGCGCGGGCGACGGTGCTGGACATCATCTCGCCGGACGATCGCGTGCTGTGCTGGGACTTCGTGCACATCCCGCTGCCAGGGCTGGCCGAGGCACTCGACCGCGCCGGGATCGCGATCGCCCCGCCGGACGACGCCAGCGTGCGCGTTGGGATCACGGGCGCAGACGCCGCGCTCGCCGCGACCGGCAGCCTGGTGATCGCATCGGGTGCCGGAAAACCTCGCCGGACCTCGCTGCTGCCGCTGGTGCACGTCGCTGTGGCGCGCGCCGAGCAGATTTTGCCGCACATGGAAGCGTGGATCGCGGAGATGCGCGCGCGGGGAGACAACGCGTTCACCGACCCGAGCAGCATTGTGATCGTCAGCGGTCCAAGCCGCACCGCCGACATCGCGATGGAGTTGATCCTCGGAATGCACGGGCCGGGCGCGTTGCATATCGTTCTGATCGAAAGCTAAAAGCAGCAGTAAAGTAGCGAATTGCGCTAGCTGTCTTCGCTACTGTTCGCTCAAAACAAACGCGCCAGAGGCCAATGCCTCTGGCGCGATGTTTTGCGGATAGTGTGCGGGCGCGCTAGGCGACCTTCTTGGACGCCTGCGGGTCGAAAGCGTCGCGCAGGCCGTCGCCGATCAGGTACAGACACAGCACTGTCACAACGATCAGGATGCCGGGCAGCCAGACGAGGTGCACGCCCTTGGTGAAGAACGTCTGCGCGTTCGTGAGCATGTTCCCCCAGCTCGGCGTCGGCGGGCGCACGCCCAAGTTCAGGAAGCTCAGCGACGACTCGACCAGGATCAGCGAGCCGATGTCCGACGCGAGGTTGACGATCAACACCGAGAAAACGTTTGGCAGAATATGAATGAACATAATGCGCGGCGTCTTCGCGCCAACAGCCTTCGCCGAGACGACATACTCACGCTCGCGGTGAGACAGCGTTTCGCCACGCACAAAGCGCATGGTGCTGGTCCACGACAGCAACGCCAGGATCAGGATCAGCGTCCCGACAGATGGCGTCAGCAGCGCCGCGATAATCAACAACAAGAACAGCGACGGGACCGAGTTTAGCGTGATGACGAACCACATTAACAGGTCGTCGATAAAGCCGAAGCGCCCGCCCTGGTTGTACCCGGCGATCACACCGACCGTCGTCCCGATCAGCAGCGAGAGCGCCGCCGCCGAGAACGCGATTCCCAGCGAGACCTGCCCGGCATACAGCAAGCGGGCCAGCTCGTCGCGGCCGAGGTCATCCGTTCCCAGGACATGGCCAGGGCTGCCAGGCGGCGCAAATGTGTTTTCCATGTTCGTCCGGCGATAGCTCACATCCAGAGCATCTGAGATGACCGGCGCCAGCAGCGACAGGATCCCCAGGATGATCAGAACGGTGAACGCACCGAGCGTCAGATAATCGTGCCGGATGCGCCGCAGGGCAAGCTGCCACAGCGACAGGCTCTCGTATTCTTCATCCAGGCTGAGGTTAATGACAGCCCCTTCGGGCGAAGCGTGCGCGCTTGATCCAGCGGTAGTCATTGGGCCGTACTCCTACGAAAGACGAATACGCGGATCGATCAGCGCGTACAGAATATCGGACAGCAAGTAGCCGAGGATCGTCGCGATCGACACGAAGATCACCGACGCCATAATCACAGGATAGTCATAATTCAGCACGGCCTGGTAAGCGGTGCGCCCCACGCCCGGCCACGAGAAGATCGTCTCGGTAATCAGCGCGCCGCCGAGGATGCCGGGGATCGCCGGACCGAGGATCGTCGCGATCGGGATCAGCGCGTTGCGCGCGGCGTGCGTAAACCATACCTGGTGATACTTCAGACCCTTCGCTTGCGCCGTGCGAACATAGTCCTGGCTGAGCACGTCGATCGTTGAGGCACGCATGAAGCGCGAGAAGATCGCTACCCATCCGGTCGCGAGCACCGTCACCGGCAGAATGAGGTGCTCTATCCGCTGCAAGAGCGTGACTTTGCCAGTCAGGAAATAGTCGCTGGGATGGCGCCCACCCATCGGCAGCCACCCAAGCTGCGAGCCGAAGATGAGCAGCAGCGTCAGGCCAAGCCAGAAGACCGGCACGGCGCTGAAGATCACCGCCATCACGCGGGTGATGTTGTCGAACAAGCCGCCACGCCGCACTGCCGCGATAACACCGATCGGGATCCCAATGACGACGCCAACCAGCAGCGCCAAGCCGCCTAGCTCCGCCGTCGCAGGGAACTTCTCGACCACCACTTCCAGCGCATTGCGCTTGGACGTGAACGACTCGCCGAAGTCACCACGCAGAATACCCTTCTGGGTGCCGCGTTCCATAATCGGTTCGCCGTTGGCATCGGTGACCACATTCCCGCGTCCATCCAGCTTGCGAAATTCCTGCCAATCGTTGCCGATCAGCCAGCGGATATATTGCTTCCATACAGGGTCGTTGATTCCCAACTGCTCAGCCAGCGCGTTCTTCTGGGCCGTGGTCGTGCGCGGTCCAAAAGCGAGTGTTGCCACCGGGCTACCGGGCGCAGCGTTGAGCAGTGCATAGGTCAGGATCGTGATCCCGAAAATGGTCGGAATCGCCTGGAGCACGCGGCGGAAGATGAATTGCGACATGCGTCACCCTCAAACTACTAGATTTCGTTTCTCAGGCTTGCGGAGTTGACTCGTTTGTGGACGAACCCTCTCGAACAACCAAGAAACTCGATTTTACATTTATGGTTTTGAAAATCAACCTGCCGACCGGCACCCTTTTGGATGCCGGCCGACAGGTTCATAGCGTTGAACGGAGACTTACTGAGCCGAGATCGTCCAGGTGTGGACGTTCCACATCGGCACGTTGGCATACGGCTCGAAGTTCACGACATCTTCGCTGGCCGCATACATCAGGTTCTGGACGAACAGCCACACGTACGGCTGGTCTTCCTGCAGAATGCGCTGGATCTGATGGTAGATCGCGGCGCGCTCTTCGGGGTCGCAGCCAGGAACCGTGTTGGCTTCCACAGCCAGACGCTCGAACTCGGGGTTGTAGTACGACGTCACATTGCTGGCCTGGTTGCTCGGATCGTCGTTGCTCGAGTGGAAGAGCTGGATCTGATCCGGGTCCGACGGGAAGCCTTCCTGCCAGCCGAGGATGAACGCGTCGTAGGTCTGGGCGCCGAAGGTCTGGTCCAGCAGGGTCTGGAAGTCCACGGCCTGGAAGTCGACGTTGATGCCCAGCTCGAACAGCGCGTCCTGGATGATCACACCGATCGCCTCACGACGGGTGTTGCCCTGGTTCGTGATCAGCGTGAACTCGAAAGGCGTGCCCTCTTCAGCGTACATGCACCCCTGGCAGACGCGAACGCCATCGGGGCCCACCGGCCAGCCGGCTTCGTCAAGAAGCTGCGCGGCCATTTCCGGATCGTACGGAATGGGATCGAGGGTCTCGTCGAACGCCCAGGAGGTCGGGATGATGTTGGCGGGCATCTGCGAGCCTTCGCCAAAGACAGCGCCCTCGATGATCTCAGGCACGTTGATCGCGTGCTGGATCGCGCGGCGGACGCGGACGTCACCGAAGATCGGGTGGTTGCCCTGATCGATCACAGAGCCATCGGGAGCGCGACCCGGCTGCGGATTCTCCGGATCGGCCAGGTTGAACGCCATGTAGTCCCAGGCGTTGCCAGGGAAGTCCACGGCCACAACACCAGGCGCATTCCGCAGGTCATCGCGGCGGGACACAGGAGCGCCCTCGATGTAGTTGGTCTGCCCGGCCAGGAACTGCTCGACGAGCACGGTCTGGTCCGGAACGTCCGTATAAATGAAGCCCGACGGGATCACGGGGCCTTCGTTCCAGTCAAGCACTGCGCTGGCGCTCACGGCTTCGCCAGGGATGAACTGCGCGAACTGGAAGGGGCCATACGCCACCGACGGAGCGGTGTCGAATTCGTGATCGACCATCACGGAGAAGTCGAAGTCTTCACTGCCATCATAGCCGAAGACATGCGCCGGAACGGGGCGGTAAGAACCGATAGTCCCCAGCGCGGTGCAGCTCGCCTGGTTGAAGACATACTCGACCGTGTAGTCATCGATGATGTTGACTTCGGCGATGCCCAGGGGGTTACCGGCCGCATCGTAGTTGATCAGGCCGTAGAGCGGCGAGTCGATCACACCGCTGGCAACCGCGTCGAACGCGAACTTGACGTCTTCCGCGGTCAGAGGCTCGCCATCCGTCCACTTCGCGTCTTGACGCAGGTGGATGGTGTAGACCAGACCATCCTCAGAAACTTCCCAGTCGGTCGCGAGGGCGCTGAAGACGCCTTCTTCACCGACGCGGGCGAAGTCCTGAGTGTAGGGGCTGGCACCAATGATGGAGGGGAACAGAAGGTTCGTGTATTCGTTGGTCGCCGTGTCGTTGTTACGCAGCGGGTTCATCGCGCCGAAGTTCACCGATCCGCCGAAGTTACCTTCGATGATCGGGCCGCCTTCGCCGGGCCCCTGCGCCAACGCCATCACCGGCGCCACCATCAGTGCGGCAATCGTTACGAGAATAACAACCGCCTTCTTCATCTTTGAAAATCCTCCTAACACGACAGGCACTTGAGGAACGTCGCTCGTTGTCCTCATGCTTTAGGCAGCAGGCCGTGAACAAACTGCCCTAATCATGATACGAGCCTTTTGCCTATTGTGGCCTCTTTTCGCGGAAACTTCCAGTTTTCCGGCGCTTTTGCACAAGCATTGCTCAATTATCCGTCAGATGCGCTCCGCATGGCGCAGCGCCGCGCGCCACAGCACCCGGATCGCAATAGCCCGCACAACCAACGTGCCGCCGATCAGCGCGACGATCATCAGCGGCGGAAGCTCCATCAAATAGCCCATCGGCGGGCCGAGCAGCACCATCGTCAGCAGGCTGAACGTCAGGTCGTACACTTCTCCGGGCGGCTGGGCGAGCAGCACCACCACGCCAATCGCCAGGTCCACGCCGCACGCCACCAGCACCGCGCCGATCGCAGCCGTCGTCGCGCTCCTAACCGATCGGGTCGCTGTGCTCGCCGCGATGGCCGCGACCGCCATCAGCACAAACTGCTGGATACGGTCCGCCACGAACGCCGCAATCGCCAGCGCCGCAACCAGAATCACGCCAAAGCAAAGCAGATTGTTCTGGATCAGCTTGCCTTCGTCGGCCATCGTCAGCAGCCCGCCCGACAGCATCACCATCCCGCCGCCGCCGATCAGCACCGCGATCAGCACGTGGAGCTGCACGTGCCACAGCGGGCGCAGCGCCTTGCGCAGCGAAACCAGCGCCACCTGCGCCCGGCTGAGCAAAATTTCCTCGCATGTGTAGGGCGTCGCACGGAGAATTTCCCACGTCTGCGCCTGTCGCTCGCGGGCGACCAGCGGCGCCAGCGCCAGCGCCAGCGGAAGCGCCCACAGCAGCAGCGAGGGAACCAGCACCGTCAGGGGGATCACCAGGAGCAATCCGTTCAGGCAGATCGGCGCGCCGGGCGAGCGCGAGAGGATCAGCGCCGCGACGTACAGCGCCCCGGCGAGAACGAGCAGCGGCGTGGGGATCATACTGAGCACGTTTACCCCGCCGAACAGATCGGACAGGCTGAAGGATTCCCGCGAGGCGACCACCGGCAGGTTGCGCGGTGACTCGTTCCACGGGAACAAACGCTGCAGCAATTCCCACGAGCTGGCGGTGCGCCACCACGCCTGCATCTGCCCGAACAACGGTTTCGGTCCTTTCGTGCGCTCAATAAACCGCTTGATATCCATGATACGCACCCACCCGGCAGAAGCGGTCAAGCGAGCGACAATCAAACCCGCGCCCGCTCATCCGCTATAGCCGATGGCTCGCCGCTGGTGACGACACGCCATGTTTTCAGTGTAATGCGGACAGGCGCTGGCTCCAAGGCTCACGGCAGAGTCGCAGCCAATCAGCTTGACAGATGTGCATGAGCGCAATACGATAGTCACGAGACTTTCAAAGCATATTAATAACCTTAACGGCAGAAGGATGATGGAGACAGTCCCGTTGCAGCGACGAACGACGCGATACGTAGCCTCGGACGCTGCTGTGTGGAGCACAATCACTTCTGCGCGGGCGAAGGCGCTTGCCGCCTTCCCTCTACCCGTCGCGCGCCTTGCGAATGAAGCGCGCGGCCAGGCGATCACTCCCCACTCTTGCAACACCGCTTCACACATCGGCGCCCGCGCCGAATCGACACGAGTGCATCCCGCGTCTGCGGGCGGCTAGGTGGTCATCGACAAACGGTCACGACTAGAATCGTGATGTGCAGTCGCCACCGAGGTATTCCGCTGACGTGGCACAATGCATCACACTGCTTCTGAAAGGAGGTAACCGGCACAATCCCGTCCAGACCTTTGAGTTCTGCTGGTGTCCAGCTTGTACAGTTTTGGAGGGAATTTCCATGCGTAAGTTTCTAGCTTTGATTTTCGCTCTTGGCCTGGTGATGAGCCTCGCGTCCGGCGCGGCGCTTGCCCAGGATGAAGAGTGTGTCATCTCGTTCCTGACTGTGTGGAGCGGTGAAGACGAGTTGCCCAACTGGGAAGGCATGGTCGCGCCGTTTGTGGAAGCAACCGGCTGCCGGATCGAAGTGGAAAGCACCCGCGACCTGGTTCCCGTGCTGACAACCCGCGTTGAAGCGGGCAACCCGCCGGACATCGCGGGCGTGCCGAGCTTTGGCGCAATCGCCACGTTCCTCGAGCAGGGTGACGTGGTGCCGCTCGACTTCCTGGATATGGACCGCATGAACGAGCAGTTCGGCGAAGTCTGGATCAATCTGGGCTCGGTTGACGGCACGCTGTACGGGATCTTCCCCCGCGCGGCGCTCAAGAGCCTGATCTGGTACAGCCCCAAGGCTTTCGAGGCGGCGGGCTACACCGTCCCCGAAACGTGGGATGATCTGCTCGCGCTCTGCCAGCAGATCTACGACGACGGCGCCGCCTGCTTCTCGATCGGTCTGGAGTCCCAGGCAGCTAGCGGCTGGCCGGCCACCGACTGGATCGAAGACATCATGCTGCGCACCGCGCCGCTGGAAGCCTACGACGCCTGGATCAACCACGAGATCGAGTGGACTGGCGAAGAAGTGACGCGCGCCTGGGAAACCTTCGGCCAGATCGCTGGTAACGAAGACTTCCTGTTTGGCGGCGCGGCGGGCACTGTGGCGACCCCGTTCGGCGAGTCGATCTGCCCGCTGTTCACCGATCCGCCCGGCGCTTACCTGCACCGGCAGGCGAGCTTCATCCAGTCCTTCATCGCGGACTGCCCCGGCGGTGAGGCGCTGGTTCCGGGCGAGGACTACGACTTCTTCCTGTTCCCGCCCATCGATGAGGAATTCGGCACCCCCGGCCTGGGTGGCGCGGACCTGTTCGTGCTGTTCAACGACAACGAGAACGCGCGCGCGCTGATCGAATTCCTGACGCAGCCTGAGGCGATGCAGGGCTGGCTGGATAGCGGTGGCAGCGGTATCGCCATCAACAACCAGTTCCCGCTGGACTCGTATCCCGATCCGCTGTCGCGGCGTGCGGCCGAGTTGCTGCAGCAGGTCGACGCCTTCCGCTTTGACGCGTCTGACCAGATGCCGGGCGACGTGAACCAGGCGTTCTGGACTGGCTCGCTGAACTTCGTCCAGAACCCCGATTCGCTGCCGGACATCCTGGCCGAGATCGAGGCGATCGCGGACGAGGCGTACGGGGGATAACGCGCCCCGCTAACCGTCATTGAGCACACGGCAGCCCATGGTCGACATGGGCTGCCTCCTCTCTGAAAAAATTACACACAACGAGGAGCACGCCCGTGAAAGCACAGGAGTCCAAATGGGGGCCTGCCGTTTTCCTCGGCCCGGCGGTGTTCTTGCTCTTTATACTGATGGTCTACCCCGCGCTGGAAACCATTCGCCTCAGCTTTTTTGACCGGTTGGGTGAAAATTTTGTAGGTCTAGAAAACTACGAATACGCCATCACCAGCCGCCGGATGCAGGAAGCATTCCGCAACAACCTGATCTGGTTGTTTGTCTTCACCATCGGCACCGTCGGCTTTGGCCTGTTGATCGCGACTCTGGCGGATCGGGTGCGCTATGAGACGCTTGCGAAGTCGATCATCTTCATGCCAATGGCGATCTCCTTCGTAGGCGCGGGCGTTATCTGGAAATTCGTCTATGACCTTCGCCCCACCGGAACCCCTCTGCAACCGGCACAACAGATCGGCTTGCTGAACGCTATCCTGGTCGCGTCCGATCCCGACGGCACGCTTAACGACGCGATCGCCAGGCTGAACGAGGAAGGCGTGCCAATCGACGCCCAAGCCGTCCAACAGGCGATCATCGACGTCGAGACGGACGCGATTGAAGCGGCTGTGGCGGACGAAGAGCTCAGCCGCGAAGAGGCCGACGAGCTGCTTGAAGTGCTGCCGGATCGTGCCAAGGGCTACGTAAACGGAAAACTGCCGCCACGCGACGAAAACTGGCAGGCGCTCGGTCAATGGGGGCGCACGTCGCTCGATGCGATCAACGCCGCGATTGCCACCATGCCGGAAGGCAGCGGCCGCGCTATATGTAACGCGGTCCCGCACGTGTGCATGACGCAGATCGAGCGCGCTGAGACGGCTGCCATCGACGAGGCCGTGTCCGCCGGGACGCTCACCGACGAGCAGGGCGACGCGTTGAAGCGGCAGGTGCGCTCCGTGGCGCTGGCTTACGTTGAGGATGGCAAGCGTCCCGAAGGCGAGGGCTGGCAGACCGTCGATCAGTGGGATCAGATCATCGCGGACGTCGATCAGATCACGCTGCGCGGTATCAACGACACGCTCGACACCGGCATCGATCCGATCGACTGGATCCGCACGCAAGGGATCAACAACCTCGCGCTGATCATTGTAGGCGTCTGGATCTGGACCGGCTTCTGCATGGTGGTGCTGTCCGCGGCGCTGAAAGGCATTCCCGGAGAGCTGCTTGAGGCGGCCCGCGTCGACGGCGCGAACGAGTTTCAGGTATTCTTCCGGATCATCATCCCGATGCTGATGCCCACGATCACCGTCGTGATGACGACGATGGTGATCAACGCGCTCAAGGTGTTCGACATCGTCTACGTGATGACCGCCGGTAACTTCGGCACCGAGGTGATCGCGAACCGGATGTACTTCGAGATGTACGGCGGGAACCGGGAGTTCGGCCACGCCAGCGCGATCGCGGTAATCCTGATGCTCTCTATCGTTCCGATCATGATTTACAACATCATCCAGTTCCGCAGGCAGGAGGCGAGGCGATGACATCCGCGACACCCGCCGTTTCGACGCGTTCTTCTACCAGCAGCCGCGCCGGTCAAAAGGTGGGCTTCAACTGGGGCCGCTTCATCGGTCGCATTCCCCTGCATCTGGTGCTGATTCTGCTGATCCTGATATGGATCCTGCCGACGATCGGCCTGCTGATCAGCTCTGTCCGCCCGCAGCAAGACATCCTGTCGTCCGGCTGGTGGACGGTGCTGAAGAACCCGCTCGACTTCACACAATACACGCTCGAAAACTACGACGCCGTTATCAACAACCCGAACTACAACATGGCGCGGGCGTTCCGCAACAGCTTGATTATTACCATTCCGGCAACGATCTTGCCGCTGCTGTTCGCCGCGTCTGCCGCGTACGCCTTCTCGTGGATGGAATTTCGCGGGCGGAACATCTTGTTCGTGATCCTGGTCGGGATGCTCGTCGTGCCGCTCCAGTTGACGTTCATTCCAGTGCTGACGATGTTCAACCGGCTCGGCATCACGAATAACCAGTATGTGCCGTTCCTCGGCATCTGGATCGCGCACACCGGCTACGGCCTGCCCTACGCGATCTACCTGCTGCGGAACTACATGGGTTCGCTGCCGCGCGAGATCTTCGAGTCGGCCTATCTGGATGGGTGCTCGCACCCGACCGCTTTCCTGCGGCTGGCGCTGCCGCTATCAGTCCCGGCGATCGCTTCGCTGGTCATCTTCCAGTTTCTGTGGGTCTGGAATGACCTGCTGGTGGCGCTGATCTACGTCGGCGGCGGCCAGTACGCGCCGCTGACCTACGCCGTGAGCAATCTGGTGAACTCGCTCGGCCAGGACTGGCACCTGCTGACGTCGGCGGCGTTCGTCTCGATGGCGCTCCCGCTGATCGTCTTCCTGGCGCTGCAGCGGTACTTCGTGCGCGGCATCCTGGCCGGGTCAATCAAGGGCTGATGCGCGCGGCGCGATAATGGAAACGCTGCACGACCTGCTGGTCGATCTGCTCAAGCACTTCGATCCGGGCGCAGTCAAGCCGTTTTTCAAAGGCGCGGCGGTGGGGCTGATGGTCCCGCCGCCGTCCTTTGAGGCGTGGACGCTGCGCCTCGACGGCGATCAGATCGCGCTGGTCGAAGGGCTGGAACCGGCTGAGATCATCATCCAGGCGCCGCTGAGCACGTTCCGCGCGGCGCTGGTCCCTGGCAGTGAGTGGGACATCCAGCGCACCGCCCACATCGTCGGGATCGCCACTCCCGGCGACCCGGCCGTGATCCAGCGCGTGCTGGACGCCTTCCACATCACGACGCACCTGCCCCGGCTCGACCTGCGGCGCGCCCCCGTCTCGGAGCAGTTCGGGCTGCCGCTGCGCTACCCCGCCGGGGAGAACACGTTTGGGAACGCGCCCGGTACGTTCGCGCCGCTGCCCGCCTACGATCCATCCCGCCTGCCCGCGCTGATCGCCGACGATCACCCCGACTGGGTGGCGATGTACGACTACGCGTGGCGAACCGCCTTCGCCAACCTGCGCCAGCCCGCGCCGGGATCGGGCTTCGTCGCCAGCTACATCGATCCGGCGTTCAACGACGCGATCTTCCTGTGGGACACCTGCTTTATGACGATGTTCGGCCGCTACGCCGACCACGTCTTCCCGTTCATCCGCGCGCTGGACAACTTCTACGCCAAACAGCACCCTGACGGTTTCATCTGCCGCGAGATCACGATGGCGGACGGGATCGACCGCTTCACCCCGCACGATCCGCGCAGCACCGGCCCGAACATCCTCGCGTGGACCGAGTGGATCCACTACCAGTTCAGCGGGGATGCGGACCGGCTGACGCGCGTCTTCCCGGTGCTGGTCGCCTACCATGATTGGCTGCGCGACTGGCGCACCTGGCCCGATGGCAGCTACTGGACGACCGGACTGGCGTCGGGCATGGACAACCAGTCCCGCGTGCCGGACGCGCAGTGGCATCACCGTCATTATTGCTGGATGGACATCACACTTCAGCAGGCGCTCGACTGCCTGATTCTGCGCGAGATCGCGGCGGTGATCGGGCGCACTGAGTTCAACGCCCGCCTGCAGGCCGAGTACGATCGCCTGATGGAGATCGCCAACACGCGCCTGTGGGATGAGGTCAGCGGCTTCTACTACGACGTCGCGCCAGACGGCCGCCTCAGCCCGGTGAAAAGCATCGGCGCGTACTGGGGTCTGCTGGCCGGAGTCGCCCCGCCAGAACGCGCCGCCCGCCTGATCGCCCACCTCGACGACCCCGCCAGCTTTAACCGGCCGCACCGCATCCCGGCGCAGTCCGCCGACAGCCCAGGTTATGACGGGGAATACTGGCGCGGGGGAGTCTGGCCGCCCGCAAATTACATGGTGTTGCAGGCGCTAGAACGCGCCGGGCAGGATGATCTTGCTCACGCTATCGCGCGCAACCACGTCGACGCGGTGGCGCAGGTCTTCGCGCAGACCGGCACGCTTTGGGAAGACTACGCGCCGGAGCAGATCGCGCCCGGCTGGCCCGCCGAGCCAAATTTCGTCGGCTGGACCGGCATTTCCGCGATCAACATCCCGATCGAATACGTGATCGGACTGCGGCGCGCCGGGCCCGACCGGCTGGTGTGGGACATCCGTCTGACCGGGCGGCACGGCGTCGAACGCTATCCGCTTGGCAGCGGCCACTTCGCAGACCTGATCTGCGATGCGCGCCCCACCGCGCAGACGCCGCCCCACCTCACCGTGCGCCTCGACCGCGCGCTGACGCTCGAAATCCGCTGGCCGGGGCATCTGTATATGATCGAATTGCAATCCGGCAGACATAGCCTCGGCCTGATTGATGTCATCAAAAGATTGTGAGGACGCTTAAACCGCACTACAATAAAGATCCGATGCGGTTAAGGCGCTGGTGGCCTGACTGCCTGATTCTTTTTCAAAAGGAGTTGGATTATGAAGAAGGTTTCCATCGTCGTATTGTGGGCGCTCGTAGCCGTACTGGCACTCCCTATCACAGCGCCCGCCACCCCCGCGAAAGCGCAGGACACGCTGACCGTGCTGTGCACGCCGCAGGAAGACTGGTGCGTGGCCATGACGCAGGCCTTTGAAGAAGAAACCGGCATCGAGACAAACTACGTCCGTATGTCGTCGGGCGAGTCGCTGGCCCGCATTCGCGCCACCGCCGAAGACCCTGAGTTCTCGGTGTGGTGGGGCGGCCCGGCGGACGCCTTCATCGCCGCGTACGAGGAAGGGCTGATCGAGCCGTACAAGCCTGAACTGGCGGACGTGCTGCCCGCGAACGCGGTCGGCGTGGACAACTCGTGGCACGGCGTCTACATGGGCGCCATCGGCTTCTGCTCGAACGTCGAACGCCTCGAAGAACTGGGCGTGGAGCCGCCGACCTCTTGGGAAGCCCTGCTCGATCCGGCGCTCCAGGGTGAAATCGCCATGGCGCACCCGGCCACCTCGGGCACGGCCTTCACTTCGTTCTGGACGGTCGTCACGCTGAAGGCGGATGAGCTGGAAGCGGCCGAAGAAGGCACCGGCTACGACGAGGAAGGACTACCCACTGAGGCGGCGATTGACGCTGCGTTCGAGTACTTCGCGGCCCTGCACCAGAACATCCTGCAGTACACCCGCTCTGGCGCGGCGCCCGGCCAGATGGCTGCCACCGGCGAGATCGCCGTTGCGATCATCTTCGCGCACGACTGCGTGAAGCTCCAGGTGGAAGGCTTTGAGGGCATCGTCGTCAACACGTTCCCTGAAGAAGGCACCGGCTATGAAATCGGCGGGATGGCGCTGATCGCCAACGCGCCCGAGCCGGAAGCGGCCAAGCAGTGGATCGAGTGGGCGCTGACGCCTGAGGCGCAGGCCATCGCCGCGACCGTCAACTCGCTCCAGCTACCCACCAACCCGGAGACGCCCATTTCCGAGCTTTCTCCTCGGCTGGATGAAATCAACCTGGTGGACTACAACTTCATCGCGGCAGGGCTGAACCGTACCGATCTGGTCGAGCGGTTCGACGCCGAGATCGCTCCGCAGCCGGTTGAGTAACGAGCGTTTCGCTCCGCAACCGCCTACCCTTCGGCGGAAGCGTGGCTGGCTGCACCTGTCACACGACTGACTGGCACCAAAACGGGCGGGGTCACCCCCGCCCGTCACCCCTATCAGCGTGCGCTGCCAGCGTCCTGCCTCGTTCCCGCCGTACCAACACAATGCGAACGGAGTAAACTGCTGTGTCAACCCTCACCCGCAACCGCCGGACCGCCGCCGTCCAAACGCTGACCCGCAGCCGCCGGATCGCCGAGTTCTGGCGGATTTTCCAGGACCCAGTGCTGTTCGTTGGCTTGGTGCTGGTCGTTTTGTTCATCGCGATCACGATCATCAGCCCGATTTACGCGATGGTCGAGGAGAGCCTGAGCGAAACAGGCAAGGAATTACTCGAGCGCTATCTCACCTCGCCGGTCTATCAGAAAATCTTCCGGAACACGATGGAGATGGGGCTGATAGTCGGCGCGACGGGGACCGCGCTCGGCTTTATCATCGCGTACGCGCAGGTCAAGGTCGCGATCCCCTTCAAGCGCTTGATCCACATCATCGCACTCATCCCGATCATCTCGCCCCCGTTTGCCGTGGCGACAGCGGCATTGCTGCTCTTTGGACGCAACGGCCTTATTTCGTATGACATCTTTGGAAAACGCTATGATATTTACGGTCTGGATGGGCTGACTCTCGTTCTGACGCTGTCGTACTTCCCGGTCGCCTATATGAACCTGCGCGGCATGATGCAGGCGCTGGATCCGGCGCTCGACGAGGCGGCGACTAACCTCGGCGCGAGCAAGTGGCGCATCTTCCGCACCGTCACCGTCCCGATGCTGATCCCCGGCATCGCCGGGTCGTTCCTGCTGCTGTTCGTGGAAGCAATCGCCGACCTGGGGAATCCGCTGGTGCTGGGCGGGAACTACGAGGTGCTCGCCACGCGCATTTACATCTCGATCGTCGGCCTGTACGACACAACCGCCGCCGCCGTGCTGTCGGTGATCTTGCTGGTTCCCTCGTTGCTGGTGTTTATCGTCCAGCGTTATTGGATCAGCCGGACATCTGTCGTATCCGTAACGGGCAAGCCGAGCGGCACGCCGCAATTGAATCGCAACCCGCTGGTAGTGTGGCCGCTGCTCGCGCTGGTCATGTTCGTGATGCTGCTCATCGTGCTGATCTACGGCGTGATTTTCGCGGGCGCGTTCACGAAGATCCTCGGCGTCAACAACACGCTGACGTGGGATCACTTCGACTTCGTGATCAACGGCTACGGCTCCGACGCGATGAAGGACACGACGCAGCTTGCGGCGATCGCCACGCCGATCGCGGGCGTGCTCGGCATGCTGATCGCGTTCCTAGTGGCGCGCAAGAAGTTCACCGGGCGGCACGCGCTGGACTTCGCCACCATGCTCGGTATTGCTGTGCCTGGCACGATTATCGGCATTGGCTACCTGCTCGTCTTCAACGGGCCGCAACAAGTGACGCTGCCGGTGATCGGGACGGTCACGCTCATTCCGAAGCTGACTGGCGGGCGCGCTGTCTTTGGCGGCGCGGCGGCAATCGTGCTGGTGTACATCGTGCGAAGCGTCCCGGCGGCACTGCGCTCTGGCGTGGCGGCGCTGTCGCAGATCGACCCTGCGATCGAGGAAGCGTCGATCAGCCTGGGCGCGGACAACTTCGGGACGTTCCGCCGCATCACCCTGCCGCTGATCCGGCCCGCGTTCCTGTCCGGCTTGATCTACGCCTTCGCCCGCTCCATGACGACGATCTCCGCGATCATCTTCCTGACCACGCCGGGCACCAAGATTATGACCCACCAGATCCTGAATGAAGTTGAGAACGGGCGCTATGGCAACGCCTTCGCCTACTGCGTTATCCTGATCGCGATTGTGCTGGCCGCGATCGGCATTATGGCGGTGATCGTTGGCACCACTTCCGGCGCCGAGAGAACCACGATTGAGAGAACCACCATAGAAGGAGCCGCGTAAATGGCTGCAACACAAGCGGGGACGCTCGTCCTCGACGATGTCTCAAAAGTCTTTCCCCAGCGCGGCGGCCAGGGGGATGTGCGCGCCGTCGATCACGTCTCGCTAACAATCGAGCCGGGGGAGTTTGTCACGCTGCTGGGGCCGTCCGGCTGTGGCAAAACCACCACCCTGCGCCTGATCTCCGGCTTTGAAATGCCGACGTCCGGGCGCATTCTGCTCGACGGGAAAGACATCTCTAACCGGCCCCCGAACAAGCGCGACATGGCGATGGTCTTTCAGAGCTACGCCCTGTTCCCGCACATGACCGTGTTCAACAACGTCGCGTACGGCTTGCGCGTGCAGCACGCGCCGCGCGGAGATATCCGCCAGCGGGTCGAGCGCGCGCTGGAATTGATGGGTCTGGCCGGGCTAGGCGATCGCCGCCCGCACGAGCTTTCCGGCGGCCAGCAACAGCGTGTCGCTCTAGCACGCTCGCTGGTGGTAGAGCCGCGCGTCCTGCTGTTCGACGAGCCGCTGTCGAACCTCGACGCCAAGCTCCGCGTGCAGATGCGCAGCGAGATCCGCAACCTGCAGCGCCGCCTGAACATCACCAGCGTCTACGTGACGCACGATCAGGTCGAAGCGATGGCGCTCTCTGACCGGATCGTCGTGATGAACAACGGTAAGATCGAACAGATAGGCACGCCGGAAGAGATTTACCGGCATCCGGTGTCGCGCTTTGTGGCAGACTTCATCGGGCGGGCGAACTTTCTCGAAGCGACCGTCCAGGCGGCCAACGGCAAGGAAGCGACCGTTTCCTTGCTGGGACAGACGGTCACCGTCTCGACCAGCGCACCGCTGCGCGCCGGGGATCGCGCCGTCGCGGTGCTGCGCCCCGAGGTACTGACCATCGAGCAAAACCCCGCGCTGGAGCAGGTCGTGATCGAGCAGGCGATGTACCTCGGCTCGACCGTGGAATACGTCGTCCGGCTAGGCGAGCAGCGGTTGATCGTGGTGGACGCTAATCCGGGCCTCGGCCGGATATTCGCCGAAAACACCACCGCCGGGCTGTCGTTCCACCCGGAGACGGTGCATCTGCTGGCGGAAAACGGCGCCTGATCGCGCTCCTAACTTGTCATCGAACCCATAAGCCCTGCGCGCCCGCGTGGGGCTTTTTGGTGCGCGTGTGTCACAGCGCGAAACCTCACCACTAGCCGGTAGTTAAGGGGTGAGGCTTTCTCTGGCGCACATCTCAGCCATCTCCGCCTGAAGCGGGTCACATGTCCTACTCGAAAACCCACCATACACCTGATGTAGCTCTCCTTACTTTTGTCTACGCTACTCAAAGAGGGCCCGGCGGCGCCTGATTGCCGCTATCCGCCCCGGTCTACCCTCGCGACCTGCAAGCCATCATTTAGACGCGAGGTGATCCAATGAACGGGCGACCCCG
>CBINGT010000004.1:0-22911 GCA_966250245.1 uncultured Anaerolineae bacterium | reverse complement strand
CTGCGCATCCAGCTTTACCGGCGGCTGGCGGAGATCGATTCGTTCGAGGCGATTGACGCCATGCGCGCCGAGCTGGCGGATCGCTTCGGCCCGCTGCCCCGCGCGGTCGAGGGCTTGCTCTACCAGATTCGCGTCAAGCTGCTCGCCCAGCGCGCCAACGCGACCGCCATCGCCACTGAAAACGGGCAGATCACGATCCGCCTGCCCTACCTCGCCACGGTGGACCGCACGGCACTTCAGCAGGCGTTAGGACACAACACCCGCGTCAGCCGTGTGGGAATCTGGCTCCCCGCAGATGGCTTACCCGAAGAACAGTGGAAGGCGGCGCTGCTGGACGTGTTGGAAAAGCTCGAAATCACACAGGCGCAGTCGGCGTAAAAATATCCCACATATCCCGCATTTCCCACACGGACTCATGTGGATGTGGGATATGTGGGATAACTTTCCTCGTATGTGCCTGGCGCAGACGACGCGCAACAAGTGTAACACGCACGGAAAATCCCACATTTACCCGCACTAACCCGCATAACCCACCATATGTGGGATTTTGTGTGGGTTTTGTGCGAAAAGCGTGCGTCAGCTCTGCCACTCGACCACCAGCCCGACCGCACCCGGCCCGGCGTGGACGCCCAGCACCGTCGTCGCATAGGCGATGTGGGATTGTGTGGGCGAGAACTTGGCGCGCGCTGCTTCCAGCACGGTGAGCGCTTCCGCTTCGGCGTCCGCATGCAGCACAGAAAGTCGCCCCACCTTCTTGCCGTCCAGCAGCTTTTCGGCCGCTGTGCTCAGGCGTTCCAGCGCGCGTTTGCGCGTGCGGACGTTTTCCAGCGGTTCGATCACGCCGTCGCGCAGCGTCAGCACCGGCTTGATGTGCAGCGCCGAACCAAACAGCAACTTTCCGCTGCCGATCCGCCCCCCACGCCGCAGGTGCTCCAGGCTGTCGATCGTGAACACAAGATGCTGCCGCGCGGATGCATCCCGCACCGCCGCTGCGATCTCCTCGGGCGAGGCACCCTGGTCGCGGGCATCGGCTCCGGCCAGCGCAGCGTGACCGAGCGCCCACGACACCTGCCGTGAGTCGACCACATGCACCGGGAAGTCCACCATCCCGCGCGCCAGAGTCGCGGATGCGTACGTCCCGCTCAGTTCGCTCGAAAGCACGACGCACACAATCGCGTCTGCTTCCTCTTCGGCACGCGCTTGCTCGAAGAGGGTTGCAAAATCCTGCGGCGTCACCTGCGACGTCTTTGGGATATCCGTGGTCGACCGCAGCCGCTGGTAGAATTCGATCTCCTGGATGTCGATGCCGTCCCGCAGGCTTTGCTCGCCCCACAGAACGTACAGCGGCGCCACGTAGATGCGCCGCTCGGCGGCCAGCTCGGGAGGCAGATTGCAGGTGCTGTCAGTTACGATCGCGGTACGCGCGGCCATGCGCTGTCTCCTTTTTCGGTCGTCTACAAGTCGCGAGTGTTACTCTTCGTCTTGCTGGGACGGCCCCACCCACCCCAAAACGCGGATTTCACCACGCAGGCTGCCGGTCAGGGTCGTCGCGCCAAACCCATTCGGCTGCGCCACGTACAGATCGAGGCGCCCATCATCATATCCCACACGCTGTTGGATTCCCGCATACGCCAGCCAGCGGCCATCTGGCGAATAGCTTGGCGAGCAGGCGCGCGCGTTTTGCAGCGGCCCGGTCACCACGGTCAGATCGCTGCGCGCGACGATCAGCCCATACGGGCACAGCCCGTTCTGCCCGGCGAACGCGACCAGATCGCCCGAGGGCGACCAGCCGGCCGCAAAGCCATAGCGCGCGAAAGTCCACCGGTCCGATTCGGCGATCAGACCACCGTTGCCATCCCGCATGATCAGGCCGCGCGGCTCGCTGGCGCGCTGGTAGAGCACCCGCGCCGCACCCGGCGCCCACGCAGGCGACAGCACCAGCCCATCCTCATCCGACGAAATCTGCCGGATCGTGCCAGACTGGACGTTCGCCACCCACAGGCGCGATGTGTTTGCCCCGTTGCCCTGCGTGTGGAACGCGATCTGCAGATTGCTGACCCAAGTCGGGGGCATCGTCAGCACGCTCTGGCCCACCTGCCGGATCTGCCCGGTCTGAAGCTCCAGCACAAACAGGTTCCCGCCGGAGCGCGGCGCGTTGCCGATGCCCGCGCACGAGCCCTCTTCGCCAGGCACCCACGACGGGCACTCCGCCCGGCCGGAAACAAACGCCAGCCGCCGCCCGTCCGGAGACCACGCAGGCCACATATCCATCGCGCCGTCGTTGGTGATGTTCTGGAACGACGAGCCGTCGCTGGAGACCAGATAGATATCGGTGTCGTACTGGTCCTGCAGGGTGATCGCGAACTGCGAGCTATCCGGGGACCAGACTGGCACGTGATCCCCCGCTCCGGTCACGGCGAGGGGCAACAGCGCTTCCGGCCCGTCGATTCCCATACTAGCCGCGTTTACCAACACTGGCGGCGTCAGCCCTGCCATCTCGAAAACGCGCAGCCGGATCGCCAGCCGCAGATTGAGCAGGTACAGCCCGCCGGTCCGCGTGCCATCTGCGGTGATGCCTTCCTCGATGAAAAACAGCACCTTCTGCCCGTCCGGCGCCCAGTAGATGCGCGTGTCGGTCGAGGCGGGCAGGCTTAGCAATTCGTGTTGCTGGCCGGTCGCGGGATCGATCAGGTATAGCGTTTCGGTGTCGGACGGCGCAACGGGCGTTTGCAGGTTGGTTGTGTCGGTGCGCTCATTGACGCTCAGGAATGAGTACCACGACGTTTCCAACCCGTCGCGCAGGTCGGGCGGGATTTCGACCGAGGACCACTGGTCATTGCGATAGACGCTCGGCGGGAAGGAGGTCGGCGTGGGCGGCGGCGGCTCGGTTGGAGTCGGCGTGATGGTCGGCGTCGGCGTGATCGTCGGCGTAGGAGTGATGCTTGGCGTCAGCGTCGGCGACGGGCTGGCGGTGACGGTCGGGCTGGCCGAAGGCGTCAGCGTTGCCGATGGGCTGGGCGTCGCGGTCGGCAGCGAGGCGCTCTCATCGACGCTCAGCGTGCACGCGCCAAGCACTAATGCCAGCGCAGCCAGCAAGCTCACCCACCTGAGGCGGAATCGTTCAGACATAACGCGTTTCGCAGTCTTCCTTACGCGTGGCGGACACGAAGGCACAAAGATACCACAGATCAGTGGGCTTGTAAGCTGCGGATATCAAGGCCAGGGGAACGACGAGCGCAACCGAGCGTGTTACTTGCGCTTGAGCACGTAATACGAACCGCGCTTCTCGCCCATCTTCAGCAGAATACCCCGACTGACGAGATCGGCAAAATCCCGGCGGATCGTCTCGGGGTGCACGTCAGGGCAAAGCTCCTGCAAATCTTTGTTGGTAATGCGCGCATTTTTGCGATTGATCAGGAAATCGAGCGCATATTCCTGCCGCCGGTTGACCGGCTCACCCCGGAAGACGCCGCCGAACAACTCCGGCTCACCCGGCTCTGCCGCCCCGACCGGCTTGTTGTACAGCGTCACGCGGAATCCGCCCGCCGTTTCGACAAAGCGCGGCTCGGGCAGTTCCGCCTCGCGCATCAGGCTCAGCACGCGATCCACCCCGTAGCCTAGCCGCTCGATAAAGCCCATGTCCGACAGCACCTGCACGATCGCGGAATTGCGCGAAAAGCGCTCTTCCACGATGTTATCGACCGTCACGGGGCCGGGCAGGTTCCCCGGACTAGTGATTTCCAGCCGGTCGCTGAACAAATACAGGCGGATGCCGTCGCCCTGGATGCTGTAGTCGCGGTGTGCCACAGCGTTGACCACCAGCTCGCGCACAGCTTTGAGCGGGTATTCAAAATGCTCGCTGCGCGCCATGTGCTCGCCGATCTGCACCCCGCGCCGCAGGTTGTCTACCAGGAACGTTTCGGCGCGGCGGATCTGCTGCGGCAGCGTGCCGGTCAGGTCCTGTCGGGTGAACACGTCGCCCATCTCGGTCCCGGCGAAGCGTGCGGCGGTAATGTCGGACCCTCGCAGGAACTGCTGCGGATCCTTGCCGAACAGCAGGATTCCGGCGTTGGTGGGACGCAACTCTCCGTCGCGATACACGAGGCAGCCGCGCTTGATCAGCACCTGCTCCGCCGACACGCCCCCCATCCCGCTCAGCCCGGCGACGTACTGCTCGACCTGCTCCCAGTCAAGGTCCTCGCGCCGCGCCAGCCGCGCCGGTTCGGACTCAAACGAGACATCACCGCGCTCTAGCAGCAAGCGGCGCAGTCGCTGGGGGAGCAATGGCACGTTGCGAGCGCCGTCGCGCGTCAGGTAGCGGCCGTCCAGCGCGTAGATGTGCGGCATCCCGCGCGGCACGACCACCGCCACCATCGGCGCGCCCTTGACGTACACCACCTGCGGCAGCGGGATAATCAACGGCGGGGTGATCGACAGCGCCGCTTCCAGCACGCGATTGACCGCCATTTCCGCGTCGTCTACGCCGACCGGCCGGTCCGCGCGCGGCGTGACGCCCAGCACCAGGATTCCGCCCCGCGCGTTCGCCATCCCAGCAAGCGTTTCCGCGATGTCCACGATCGAGGCACGGCCGGGCAGCCAGTCGGCGGTCGCCGTCCGGCCAGAAGCCAGCAGGCGCAGGATCGTTTCCTCGTCCAGCCGCTGCTCGCGATCGACTGCCTGGAACTGTGCTGTCTTCACTACGTTGCTGCGATTCGTCGCCATCCCTGACCCCCCGTCCATGCTCGCCTACGACGCCGGAGAAGCGCGCCCATCCTCCAACGGATCGAGCAACGCATGCTCGAGCACTTCGTCCATGTGCGAAACCAGCACCAGCTCCAGCCCGCGCAGCTTGCGACGTGGCGGAAGCTCGACCAGGTCTTTTTCGTTGCGCTTGGGCAACAGGACCTTTTTCACGCCGAGCCGGTGCGCCGTGAGGATCTTTTCACGCAGCCCGCCAACCGGCAGCACGTTCCCGCGCAAGGTGATCTCGCCGGTCATGGCGACGTCGCGCCGCACCCGCTTCTGCAACAGCGCGGAGAACATCGCAGTTGCCAGCGTGATCCCGGCTGACGGCCCATCCTTCGGGATCGCGCCTTCCGGCAGGTGAACGTGAATATCCAGCCGCTCGAAGTCTTCCGAGTCGATCCCAAACTGCGCCGCCCGCGATCGCACATAGCTCAACGCCGTCTGCGCCGATTCCTGCATCACGTCGCCCAACTGCCCGGTGAGCATCAGCATCCCCTTGCCCGGCAGCAACGTGACCTCGATCGCCATCAGATCGCCGCCCGCCTCGGTCCACGCCAGCCCCGTCGCCACGCCGACCTCGTCGCGCTCCTCGGCCAGCGGTGAGATGATCTGCGGCGGCCCGAGGTACTTGTCGAGGCTCTCGGCAGTGATGCGGCGTGGGAACGGCTTGTTCTCTGCCAGGCGGCGCGCCAGCTTGCGGCAGACCTTCGCGATCTCGCGCTCCAGGTTGCGCACGCCCGCCTCATACGTGTACGAGCGGATGATTTCTTGCAGCGCACTGGTGTCGAAGCGGATGCGCTGTCCTTCCAGCCCGTGCTGCTCCAACTGGCGCGGGATCAGAAACCGCCGCGCGATGCTGATCTTCTCATCCTCGGTGTAGCCGGGGAATTCGATCACTTCCATCCGGTCCAGCAGCGCCGGGGGGATCGGGTCGATGTCGTTCGCCGTGGTGATGAACAGCACCTGCGACAGGTCGTAGCTGACGTCAAGGTAGTGGTCGGAGAACGACGCGTTCTGCTCCGGGTCGAGCACTTCCAGCAGCGCCGCCGCCGGATCGCCCCGGAAGTCCATGCCGAGCTTGTCGATCTCGTCGAGCATAAAGACCGGGTTGGTCGTCCCCGCGCGACGCATGGTCTGGATGATCCGCCCCGGCAGCGCGCCGATATACGTGCGCCGGTGGCCGCGAATCTCAGCCTCGTCGCGCACGCCGCCCAGGCTGACGCGCACAAACTCGCGCCCCAGCGCCCGCGCGATGCTCTTACCCATCGACGTCTTGCCAGTGCCGGGTGGTCCCACGAAGCACAGGATCGGGCTGCGCATCTTGTCCGGAGCAAGCTGGCGAACCGCCATGTGCTCGAGAATACGGTCCTTCGCCTTGCGCAGTCCGAAATGCTCTTCGTCCAGGATTTCCGCCGCGCGCTTCAGGTCGAGGTTATCTTCCGGCTTCGGCTGCCACGGCAGATCGAGCAGCCAGTCAAGGTACGTCCGCACCACGCCAACTTCCGGCGCCATCGGCGGCAGCATGGCAAGCCGCGCCAATTCACGCTCGGTCTTCTCGCGCGCCTCAGGCGACAGCTTGGCCTGCGCGGCCCGCTTGCGAACGTCTTGCAGGTCCTGCTGAAAGATGTCCGTCTCGCCCAGCTCGTGCTGGATGGCGCGAAGCTGCTCCCGCAGGTAATACTCGCGCTGCGACTGGTCGATCTCCTGCCGGACCTGCATCTGGATCTTGTCCTCAAGCTCCAGCATCTCGACCTCGCGCCCGAGAACGGTGCTGATCCAGCGCAGCCGCTCGACCGCGTCGGCCATCTGCAGTGCCTCGCGCCGCTCATCTGCGTCCAGGTTCAGCGACGAGGCGATCAGGTCCGCCAGCCAGCCCGGCTCCTCGATGTTCAGTGCATAGATGTACGCTTCTTCGGGAAGGTCCGGGCTCAGCTCGACGCACCGTTGGAACAGGTTCAGCACCGCCCGCCGCAGCGCCGTGATGTCGCGTAGCGGCTCGACCGTCTCGCTCAGCGGCCGGGCACGGGCGCGCAGCAGGCCGTCAGTTTCCGCCAGCTCCACCAACTCTACCCGGCGGCGGCCCTGCGCCAGAACCGTCGTGTCGCCTTCGGGCAGGTGCATCATCCGGCCCAGCGCCATCTCAGTCGCGATGGGATATGCGTTTTCCAGCGATAGCTCACCGTCCTCGGCATCCCGCAGCAACACGCCGATCACCGTTTGCTGGCGCTCCTGCGCCGCCTGGATCGCGCGCATATCGGCTTCACCCCGCACATACAGCGGCGTGACGGTTCGCGGGAAGACAATGGTCTGCGCCAGCCCCACCACGACCAGGTCGACCAGCCCGTTCTCGTCGGGCATCGCGTCCTGAATGCCGTACAACTCGCTGATGCCGGGTCCAATCATCAGAGTATGCTCGCTCTGTGCTTCCATTCCACCCGTTCAGTCACCCGCCGCCGGACGCGTCTCACGCTCAGTGTCTACAATCCGGGAAGCGTGCCCCGGCGGCAATTCAAAAATCGTCCGCACCTCGCCAACGATAAACAACGAGCCGGTGACCACCACTAGCCCATCCCGCCCGGCGATGCGCTGCGCTTCAGCCACCGCTTCCGGCACGCTTGGGATCTGGTCAACACCGCCGCTGAACCCCACTTCGCGCGCGACCGCCTCAATTTCGGCGGTTGCCAGCGCGCGAGGGTGAATCGCCTGCGCCGCGATCAGATGATCGACGCCGGGCAGCAACGCTTCGAACATCCCCCGAATGTCCTTATCCGCCGAGGCGCCGAACACCAGCACGCGCGGCCGTTGTGGGAAAAGCTGGTCGAGCGTGGCGCTCAGCCAGCGCGCCGACGCGCCGTTGTGCGCCGCGTCGAGCACCACCGACGGGCGCAGCGCGATCTGCTCCAGGCGGCCAGGCCAATCGACCAGGCGCAGCCCGTCGCGGATGCCCTGCTCCGTCACGCCGACCCCGGCGTGCGCGGCGCGATCAAGCGCGGCCAGCGCCACCGTCGCGTTGACAGCCTGGTGTCCGCCCGCGAGCCCGGTCCAGTACGCCCGCAGTGGCTCGCCGGATGGCCCCGCGCTGAACCCCTGCCCCGCGCGGGTCGTCTCCCCGACCTCAAAACGCCAGTCGCGCCCGACCAGCGTCAGGGGCGCATTCCGCTCCGCCGCAACCTCAGCCAGCACGTCGAGCGCCTCATCGGCCTGGGGCGCGCTGACAACCGGCACGCCCGGCTTGATGATTCCCGCCTTCTCGCGCGCAATCGACGCCAGCGAGTCGCCCAGCAGATGCGTGTGGTCATAGCTCAGGCTGGTGATCACCGAGACAACGGGTGTCACGACGTTCGTCGCATCCAGCCGCCCGCCCAGGCCAACCTCGATCACCGCCACGTCGACCTTGCGCTCGGCGAAGTACAGAAACGCGAGCGCGGTCGTCACCTCGAACCACGTGATGTCGTCGGGCATTGTCTCCAACGCTGGACGCAACTGGTTGATCAACGCCACAAACTCATCTTCCGCGATCAGTTTATTGTCTACGCGGAATCGCTCACGGAAATCCTGCAGGTGCGGCGACGAATACAGCGCGGTCCGCAACCCCGAAGCCTGCAGCGCCGCCGCGCACATCGCGCCAACCGACCCCTTCCCTTTCGTACCGGTAATGTGAATGATCGAATACTGGTCCTGCGGGTTGCCAAGCGCTTGCAATAGCTTGCGCGGCCGCTCCAGGGTCATCACCTCGGGCGTATAGCGCATGTGCCGCTCGACTTCCCAGTTGATAAAGCTGTACAGATAGTCGATTGCGTCGCTGTAGGTGTGCAGTGGTTCGGAAGCCAATGGTTGTGTCCTTGATCGGAGCGCCGATCGGATGCGTGAGGTCAGGAAGAGCGAAAAATCGCGAATGGGCTCGAATTATCCCACATATCCCACATACTACTCCGAATCCCGCGTGGATACAAGGGCTAACTTACCCGCGCAGGGCACGTTTTCCCACCGCCCACCGGCCGCCCACCGATCGGCTGACATCCGCTGCCCGTCACTGGACCAAAGCGCCCCGGCATGGCATAATTCCGCCGTCGCGAGGAGAAGAAACCATGCGTTTACCCCGAGTGCTTACTATCGCCGCCGCGATCGTCGCTGCGATCCTGATCGGCGGCGCGGGTTATCTGCTGCTCCGCCCGCCCGTTCCGCTGCTGAGCAACGCCACCTTCGAGAGCGAAACCATCTCGCCGAACGCCGACGGGCAGGACGACATCACCTACATCACCTATACGCTGGCGCGGCCTGCGCAGGTCAGCATCACTCTGGAACGCGAGGACGGCGCGCGGTTCGTCTTTCGAGAGAATGAGCGGCGCGTGAAGGGCGATTACCGTGTCGCGTTTAGCGGCATCGTCGGCGGCTACACCCTACCCGGCGAGGACATCCCCGGTACCATCGAAACGCGCCTGATCCCGAACGGCCAATACACGTGGACAATCAGCGCGACCAACGAGAACGAGTCCGCCGAGGTAACCGGCTCGCTGGAAGTGGTCGCTGCAGACACCGCCCTGCCGATCATCCGCTCGTTCGAAATCAGCCCCGACGTCTTCAGCCCGAATCAGGACGGCATCGGGGACCGGGTAAACGTCAACGTGTACCTGGAGAAAGACGCGACGCTTAACGTCTACCTCGAAGACGAAAACGGTCTGCGGATTTACCTGCCAGAACGCGAAGGCGGCCGCGCGCCGGGCGAAGCGGGCAGCCATGAGTATGACTACGATGGCGGGGTCGATCAGGACCTGGAACCGCCGCCCGATGGCACCTACCGGGTTTTCGCGGTTGCGCAGGATGCCGAGGGTCAGCGCATCGTCCGCGAGGCTGAATTGACGCTGGTCGATGGCGGGCTGCCGAAGGTCGAGATCGTGGCGCAGACCACCGGCGCGACGGTCGTCTTCAGCACGCAGCCCTACGACGAGGCGTATTATACCGACGCGACCACCCAGGGTGAGCGCATCCCCATGCCGGAAGGCGTCTCGCCTGAGCTGACCACGCTCACCATGCTCCAGGGCGACCTGCTGGTGTTTTACCTGACCGTCGAAAACTACGGCACGACGCCCATCCGTACGGCAGGTCCGTTCCCCGGCACCGTCTACGACTTTAATCAGATCATGGCGACGATGGGCGAGTATCGCGAGTCCGGCGCGTGGCGTGTCGGGATCAACTGCGAGACGGTACTCAGCGACTTCCCGTGGCGCTGGGCGCTTGGCACTGAGGATGAGCTGACGAAGGTCGAGGACGAGGTCACCGGGCAAACGTATTATTATCTGGAACCGGGCCAGCGTGCCCAGGTGTGGGGCGCCATCCGCATGACCGAGCTGATCCCCGCGCTCAACCCGCAAGATTGCTGGGCCGGGTTGATTCACGAATCGGTCGAGGTGACGCAGGCGCAGGTCGGGCGGCGGCCGATCCAGCTTCTTCCCGCCGATGGCACCATCACGATAGAGTAGCGGCGAGGTAGGACTTCCGCGCGCTTGCCGCGTGCGCCTTGCTCGACTATCATGAAGGGGGTTCGCCATCAGGTGTCAGGGGGAGGTGTGGCATTAACCCGCGACTTCCGCGTCTCGTACGCATGACCCTCGTCGTGATCGCGCTCGGACTGTTGACGGCGTGCGGAAGTGGCGGCGCCGTCACGCCCACACCGCGCCCGCCCACCCCGATCCCGCCGACGCCTACGCCGCGCTCGACCGCCCTGCCTGAGCTTGCGCAGCCGCCCGCGCTGCTGGGGGGAACAGAGCGGCCCTTGGTGATCGCGCTTGCCCTTCCCGGCGCCGGTTCCCCATCGGAGAGCGACCGCGCCGCGCTCGCGCAGTCCGTCGCCGACCATCTCCAGCCGCTCAGCGCCACGCTCAATATCGCGTCCGACATCGAGGTGCAGGTCGAGCCGATGGACGAGTCCGCCGCGCTGCAGGCGTTGTGCAGCGGCGCGCCAGTCACCGCCTGGGTGAGCGCCTTCACCTATGCCGCCGCCGCGCGGACGTGCGAGGTCGAGCCGCTGCTGGCGCTGGTGCGCGAAACCGGTGGAAAGCGCGCCATCGGTACGGCCTACGACATTATCACGCCGCGCGAGATCGAGTCTGCCGCAGACCTCGCGGGACAGGTTGCCTGCTACGTGGTAGACCAGCTCGATGCCTGGGCGATCTCTGCGCTGATGCTGCGCGCTGAGGGCGTCGATCCGCTCGTCGAGATGCCGCCAAGCGTCACCTTCCCCGATGACTCCGCCGCATTCGATGCGCTGCTGGACGGAGAATGCGCCGCGCTCGTATTGCCGCACGATACGTTGGATGCGCTGCTGGCTCCGCTGCCGGTGAGCGACAACCCACCCCGTGAGCGGCTGCACTTCCTGATTGAAGGGGGTAATCCGTCCGCGCCGCGTTCCGCCGACGGCCCGGTAAGCGTGCCGCGATATGTCGTCCCGTTTGGGCTGTGGGTCGCCGCGCCGGAGTCGGCGCTGCCCGCCAGCGAGCTACGCCCGGTCCGGCAGGAGCTTGAAGCCGCCGTGCGCGCCTACTTCGACGCGCAGCCGGATGCGCTGGCCGGCTGGTTCGACGGCGCAGATGTGGTAGAGGTCAATCGCGCCGGGCTGAGCGCGCTGGTCCGCTGGCTGGACAGCGCCCGCTGGGATATGGCGTTCCGTCCCTGAGCTGAAAGCCGCCTGATGCCTGCTGATCTCGCCGTTATCATCGTTTCGTGGAACACGCGCGACCTGACGCTCGATGCGCTGCGCACGCTGTACGCGGACCTTGAGGCGTATGGACCTGGGGCTGACGTTTGGCTGGTGGACAACGCGTCGACCGACGGCACGGCGGACATCGTGCGTCGCATCCTGCCGCAAACCCACGTGATCGAAAGCCCGCAAAACGTCGGGTTTGCCGAGGGCAACAACCTCGCCCTGCGCGCGCTCGGTTTTGGAGACGGAGCAGACGAGTCCGCCGAGCTACCACGCGCCGTTTACCTGCTCAACCCCGATACGCGCACGCATCCTCGCGCCACGCGGCTGCTGTACGATGCGCTGTTCAACCTGCCGAAAGCGGGCGTAACCGGCGCGCGCCTGACATACGGCGACGGCTCGTTCCAGCACAGCGCATTCCGCTTTCCAGGGCTGGCGCAGCTTGTATTCGACCTGTTCCCCGTCCCGGCTCGCCTGCACGACACCGCAGTCAATGGCCGCTATCCGCGCGAGCTCTACGCCGCCGGGGAGCCGTTTCCGGTCGATCACACGCTTGGCGCGACGATGATGATCCGCCGCGAGGCGATCCTCGACACCGGCATCTTCGACGAGCAGTTCCGCATGTACTGTGAGGAAATCGACTGGAGCATGCGCATCCGCGCCGCCGGATACGAAATCTATTGCGTGCCCGCCGCGCATGTGACGCACCTTGCCGGGCAGAGCACGAAGCAGATCCGCCCGCAAAGCACGCTCAACCT
The DNA here is from genome assembly GCA_966250245.1 of uncultured Anaerolineae bacterium. GTDB lineage: Bacteria > Chloroflexota > Anaerolineae > Aggregatilineales > Aggregatilineaceae > DYGX01. The sequence continues at coordinate 10,707 of CBINGT010000004.1, read as the reverse complement.
GTGGCGCAGCCGCGTCCGGCTGTACGACAAGCACGCCTCGCCGTTCGTGCGCCGCGCTGCTCGCTGGATCATTCGCGCCGGGATGTCGCGCAAGATCGGCCAGGCGCACCGCGATTTCCAGCGCGGCGAGCTAACCGCCGCTCAGCGGGATGCTATGATCGAAGTCTACCGGACGATTCAGGGACTTTAGGCGCATGACCACACCGCTAGCCGCCGTCATCCTGACCCGCAACGAAGAAGCGCATATCCGTGCTTGCATCGAGAGCGTGCGCTGGACAGATCGCGTGGTCGTGTTCGACTCCGGCAGCGAGGACCGGACCGTCGCTTTGGCCGAAGAATCAGGCGCCGAGGTGATGTTCCACGCCTGGAAGGGGTACGCCTCGCAGCGCAACGCCGCGCTCGAAGCGGTGGATGCGGACTGGATCCTGTTTATCGACGCGGACGAGCGCTCCAGCCCGGCGCAGGCCGCTGAAATCCGCTCCATCCTCGCCGCGCCTGCGCACCACGGCTACTGGATTCCGCGCCACAACTACATTTTCGGCCGTCTGACGCGCCACACCGGCTGGTATCCCGATTACCAGATGCGCCTGCTCCACCGGGGCCATGCGCGCTATGACCCGCAGCGCGAGGTTCACGAGCTGGTGCTGCTCGACGGAGAGCCGGGGTATCTCGCCGAACCGTTCATCCATTACAACTACACCAGCCTGCGCCAGTTCCGCGAAAAGCAACGCCGCTATGTGCAGTACGACGCGCAGATTCTAAAAGACCAGGGCATCAAGCCGCGCCCGCACAAGTTCGTCACCATGCCGGTGCGGCACTTCATCTGGCGCTTCATCACGCTCAAAGGCTACCGCGACGGGCTGCACGGCCTGCGTCTGAGCCTGCTGATGGCCTGGTACGAGTTTCAGAAGTATCGCCACCTGCAACGGCTGTACTGGTACGACTAGCGCGCCTCTCGCCGGGCGCGAGCCATCTCCGCCAGCGCAAACAGCCCGCCCGCCACCACGCCATGCCCGCCGAGCAACAGCGGGATCGGCGCATTCTGCGCGGCTTCGGTGAATTCATGCAGCCAGGGATCGGCGATCCAATCCGGGCGCAGCAAATCCGACGCGAACCGATCGACTGCTGGCGGGAGCGGTCCGCGCGCCGCCATCAACACGCGCGTGTCGAAGATCGCCGCGTCGGCCATCGTAGCGAGTTCCTCGAAAAACCGCACCGGCCCCACCTCGCGCAGCAAGACGCCGATCAGCGAGCGCACTTCTCCGCGTGCAGCCCGCTCGCTGGCTGTCATGCCGCGCTCCTCTGAGAACGCTCGAATCCAGCACCTCGTCGCCCGGCTGAGCGCATGCCATCCCACCGGAGCCACCCGCCCAATCAGCGCAATCCGCGAGCCGTCGGTAGTCAGCAGGTCGAGGATGCGGCGCACGGGTATCCGCTCCAGCAACGGATCGTCGAGCGCGGCGCGGAGCGCGGGCGGGCACGCGGGATGCTCGCGAAGGATCGCCAGATCGCCGGGCGTGTCGAGATCGAGGTGCGCGGCGGAGTCCGGCGGGAGCGCGATTTCGGCCGTGTAGCCCGCGTCCTCTTGAAGCGCCCAGGCCAGCCCATTGTCGCGCGGGGAGCGTGCGATCAGGTCCGTGACGTCTGCCGCGCGCGTCACGCCGAGCCAGTCGCACGAGTGCAGGTTGTTCGTGACGACCAGCCGCCGCCCGGCGCGTTCCGCCTCGACCAGCATCGCGAGCGCCCCGATGATCGTGTCTACAGGCAACAGCGGCACGCTCCCCGCCCCGAAATAAAGCAGCGGCGAATACGCGTGCGTGCGGACCACCTGCGCCAGCCGCGCGCCAAAATGAAACGGTCCGTCGTCCGGCTCCACGCACGCGGCGAGGTCTGGCGGCGCCCACGCCAGATCCGGCCCGGCGAGCAACACGTTCTCTATCCCGGACGCGCGCAGCCTATTTACCAGATCGAGCGCCGCCGCACGCAGCGCCCGGTCTAGCAGCCGCTCCTGCGGAGACGCACGCTCCCCACCGATCAGAATCGCCGCACCCGGATTCACATCGCTCAAGGTTATCGCCTCTACGCCTCACACAAAGGGGCCGAAGGCTGCCTGCCCTCGGCCCCGGCCGGTGGTACCAGCAAATCGCCTAGATTACCGGCTCCAACACGCCGTAATTCCCGTCCTCACGCCGGTACAGCACTCCGATGCGCGCCGTTTCCGCGTTGTAGAAAATGAAGAAGCTGTGTCCGAGCAGCTCCATCTGGTCGATGGCCTCCTCTTCGGTCATCGGCACCAGGTTCACCTGCTTGCGCCGGACAATCGCCATCTTCTCTTCTTCGTCTTCTTCCTCGTCCGCCGCCTCGCCGGGCAACGGCTCCATCACCGCCAGCTCGGCTTCCTGCGGCGCGAAACGGCTGCCACGACGCTTCCGCTTCCCCTTGTAGCGGTGAATCTGCCGGTACATCTTGTCTAGCGCAACATCGAGCGCCGCATAGACATCCGGCTGCTTCTTGTCTTCCGAGCGCAGGATCACACCACGCTCGTTGCGAAGGGTGAGCTGTGCAATCGCCTGCTCGTTGCCCTGCCGCCGCCGCTCAATCGCCAGGTCCACTCGCACGTCCTGGATGTTAGGCATGTAGCGGTCGAGCTTGCTGACTTTCTTCTCTACGTGTTCCTGCAGTTGAGGCGTGACATCGAGGTTACGAGCGTGGATCTTGAGTTCCATGGCCTACTCCTTCCAACGGCTGCAAAAAACCTCTCACACAGGCGAGCGAGTCGTGCCTGCAGCGGCTTAGGGGGATAACACAGCACCGGCGACAGTGGCCCCAAACACCTCGGTCGCACCGGCAAGGCGAAGCGCATCCGCGCAGGCACCGAGCGTTGCACCGGTCGTCAGCACGTCGTCAACGACCAGAACTGCCCTGCCACGGACGGCTTCAGCATCTGATTCAAACGCTCCTTCCATGTTGAGGTGCCGTTCATGCGCGTTGAGGTTCACCTGGCTCGGCGTGTCGCGGACCCGTCTTGCCGCGTCTGGCGCGCATGGGACATCGAGCGCGCGAGCCAGATGGAGACTCACGAGCTTAGCTTGATTATAGCCTCGATCGAGCAGACGTGCGGGGTGCAACGGCACCGGTACGATCACGTCGATCCGCCAGCCGGTCCGCCGCAACGTGCGCGCCAGCAAGCCCGCTAGCGGCTCCGCGAGGCGCGTCTGGCCGTCATATTTCAGCGCGCGGATCGCCGCTCCGATTGCCCCGTCATACTCGGCCGCCGAGCAAACGCCGTCCAGCCCGTCGCACTCGCGCGGCTCCGGTGCCTTCGCCTCGGCCAGACAGTGCGCGCATAAAAAACTCCCGACACGCTCGCAGCCGACGCAGTGCGGCGGAAACAACAGATCCAGACCGCAAAGCGCAAGCTGGTGTGCCAGGAGTGAAACGCGATGTGCGCGTGACGGTCGCTCAACCGTCGCAGCCCACCGCTCAATCCATGTCAGCCGGTGTGCCGATTCAGAAATGGGAACCGCCCCGGGTTTCGCCCGCTTAAATGCCCCCCAATACGCCAGATTCGATCAGGATGATCACCGATGGACCGAGCAGCACGATCCAGATCGACGGGAAGATCAGCAGCACCATCGGGATGATCATCTTAACCGGCGCCTGCTGCGCTTTTTCTTGCGCGCGCTGGCGCCGCTTGACGCGCATCTGGTCCGACTGGATGCGGAGAATCTTGACGATACTCACACCCAACTGCTCTGCCTGGACCAGCGCCGCGACAAAGCTGGTCACGTCCGGAACTTCCATCCGGCGCGACATATCGCGCAGGGCCTCGCTGCGGCGCTTGCCAAGCTGAATCTCTTGCAGCACACGCCCGAAGGCCATCGCCAGATCGTTATCCCACTTCTCGTACACCTTGCCCATCGCCTGCTCGAAGCCAAGACCGGCCTCAACGCAGATCGTCAGCAGGTCGAGCGCATCGGGCAGCGCCTTGGTGATCGCATCCTTGCGGCGATTGATCTGGCTTTTAAGCTGGAGCAGCGGCAGGTAATAGCCGAGCAGAAAGCCGCCGATCACGCCGAGAATGCTCTTGGTGGGCCCCCAGTCCGTCACCATGAAGAACAGCACGAACGCGCCACCGCCCATCGCGAAGGTCAGCGCAATACGCTGCCCGAAAAACGTGGACGGGTCCATCGACTGCGCCTTGCCTGCCAGCTCAAGCTGGTGGCGGATGCTCTCAATCTGGTTTTCGGGCGTAAACTTCGAGCCGAAGCGCGCCAGTGCCTTGTACATGGGCACGATGATGCGCTCCTGCATCGACAGCGATAGCTCAATCTCTTCGAGCGAGGCGGGTGTCGCGCGATCGCCGTACTCGGCCAGACGGCGCTGGAGCGGATCCATGCCGGTGTCTTCGCGCATCCCGACCCGGATCACGCCCACAATTACGATGAGCACAACGACGACGAGGGCGATTATTCCAACTGGCATAGCTTCTTTATCCTCTCGTCCCCGGCATCAGTAGTCGATGCTAACAATTTTCTGGATGATCGCAGCGCCCGTACCGATCAGGCCGAGACCAATGCCGAGCATCGGCCAGCCGCACATGCGATTCTCAACCAGGCCGCCCATGTATCCAGGGCTAACTATCATCAGGAACACCGTCAGGATAATCGGCAGCAGCGAGATCAGCCAGCCGGTGATGCGTCCCTGCGAGGTCAGCACGCGAATTTCGCCCTTGAGCTTGATACGCTCGCGGATGGTATGGGCGATCGCCTCGAGGATCTCTGCCAGGTTACCGCCGACCTCGCGCTGAATGTTGACTGCGGTGTTTACGAGGTCCATGTCCTCGCTCGGCATGCGGTTAAGCAGATGTTCGAGTGCAGCATCCATCGGCACGCCAAGCTGCACTTCCTGCACCACGCGGCGAAACTCGGTCGACGTCGGCTCGGGCGCTTCGCGGGCGATTGCTTCCATCGCCTGCAACACCGAATAGCCGGAGCGCAGAGCGTTCACCCACAGCCCGATCGTGTCTGGAAGCTGGTTCTCAAATGCTTTGAGCCGCTGCCCCTGCTTACGCGCCACGTAAAAGCGCGGGATGAACAACCCGGCTATCCCCGCCGCAGCGCCCGCAATCGGGTTCCCGAAGATGATGAACCACGACACCAGGAACACGCCCAGGCCGGAGATGATGTGCAGCGAGAAGTATTCCGCGACCGTCAGCTTGAGGTCGGCCCGGGCAAGCTGCACGCGCCACTTCTTGGCAAAGTTACGCTCCGCCAGCGCACTGTCGAGGCGTTGCGTCAGCAGGCTAACCTCGGCCTCGGCTGCTTCCGGATCGTCCTCTCTGCCAGCAAGCGCCGTGCTGCTGTACTCGGTGGTGTAGCGTTCGAGACGCTCTTCGATCTGCTCTTGGCGCTCGGAGCGGATGCTTACGATGCCGGCGATCAGGATGACCACCGCCACCAGCCCCGCTCCCCCTGCAATCAACATTTCAGTTCCCATTCAGCGCCAGCCTCCCTGGCTCGCTGCGCAAACGGCGCCTCGCCAGCCCAAGTCCACTTCCCCGCGAAACCCCGTGCCGGCACCACAGCGAGCCTCCATTCTGCCCGCAGTTAGTACCGCGACATGCCAATCCCGAACACGGACGGCGGCAGATGAATTCCCGCGTCTTCGATCTTGTCGATGAACTTCGGACGCAGCCCGGTGGGGCGGATGCGACCGATTACCTTGCCGGCTTCCAGACCCACCTGCTCGAACTCGAAAATGTCCGACATCGTGATGATGTCGCCTTCCATCCCCTGAATCTCGGTGATCTTCACGATCTTACGCGTGCCGTCCCGCAGACGCTCCTGATGGACCACCAGGTCCAGCGCCGAGGCAACCTGCTCGCGGATCGCGCGCACCGGCAGGTCCATGCCCGCCATCAGGCACATCACTTCGAGGCGCGACAGCGTGTCACGCGGGCTGTTGGAGTGGCAGGTGGTCAGCGAGCCTTCGTGACCGGTGTTCATCGCCTGGAGCATGTCCAACGCCTCGCCCGCACGACACTCCCCAACCACGATCCGATCGGGGCGCATACGGAGCGAGTTCACCACCAGGTCACGAATGCTAACTTCGCCGCGCCCTTCAATGTTCGACGGGCGGCTTTCCAGCGAGACAACGTGCTCCTGCCGGAGCTGAAGCTCGGCCGCGTTTTCGATGGTGATAATGCGCTCGTCGTTCGGAATGAAGCCCGACAGCACGTTGAGCAGCGTCGTCTTTCCCGAGCCAGTGCCGCCGGACACCACGATGTTCAACCGGGCGATCACCGCCGCGCGAAGGAACTCCGCGACCTCCGGCGTCATCGTGCCAAAGCGGATCAGGTCGTCGACCGTAAACGGCTTTTTGGAGAACTTACGGATGGTGATGGTGGGGCCGCACAGCGCAATCGGGCGAATGACGGCGTTCACACGCGAGCCGTCAGGCAGGCGCGCGTCCACCGTCGGCGAGCTTTCGTCAATGCGGCGGCCCAGCGGTGCGACGATCCGGTCGAGCACGCGTAGAACGTGATCCTCATCCTCGAACGTAACGTTTGAGCGCTGGATGTTGCCCGCAATTTCGACGTAAACGTTCTTCGGGCCATTCACCATAATTTCGGTGATGTTGTCTTCCGCCAGCAGCGGCTCCAACGGCCCGAAGCCCAGGATCTCAGCGACGATCGCCTCAAACAAACGCTGGCGCTCCGCCCGACCCAGCACGATCGCTTCTTCCGCCAGGATGGTTGCGAACAGTTCCTCAATCGTCGCGCGCACTTCCGGTGACCGGGGGTCGACGGTGGTATCAAGCTCTGCCAGCAGCTTGGTTTGCACGCGGGTCTTGAGGTCAAGATACGTGTTTTCCCCGGCCCGCGCAGCGTTCAGCGCTCCAGAGGGTGCGGGCACCGGAGTCCGGCGGCGCATGTTAGCCAGCCCAGACTGTTCGGGCCCATTCGGATCGTCGGCTTGCCCCCCACGTTCAATTCGTCGTAACAGTGACATATCCCTACCTCCTACCACCCTGTCGGAGCGATGTCACCCTATCCCGTTCCTCCAAACAGTGCGCGCAGGCCGCTCTTAGAGCGCTGCGGCGGCTGTGCGGCAGGCTTTGGTGACTCGTCCTCGGCTTCGATCGACTTGCGGAGCAGCTCGGCCAACTCCACGAGCTCGCGGCCCGGCGAGCGAGATTTTTGCTTGGCAACCAGGGGAACACCTTGATTGACGGACGTCAGCATCGCGCGCTCGTCACGCGGAATGGACGCCCCCACCTCAACTTTGAGGTGCGAAGCGATCGATTCTGCTGGCACCGTGCCCCGGCCGCGTTCCTTTTCGCTCACGGTGCGATTTAATGCAAAGACAATTTTATCTGATAACTTGGCTGGTTTCTCCAGGTTATCAAAAATCTCTAACATTTTTCGCGTATTTCGAACAGACGGGATCGTCGGCACGGCAACCAGCACGATCCGCTCCGCCATTTCAAACAGCTTGAGCGTCATGTCGTCGTACTGGACGGGCGTGTCCACAATCACGTAGTCGAACAGTGGCGAAACCGCCGAGACCACCTGTTGCAAGTCTTCGGTCGAGATGTCGTACGCGTGCTCGGGGTGTGTGGGTGCGGCAAGCACGCGCAATCCGCTGCCATGCGTCAGCAACACATTCTCGATCAGCTCGCGGTCGATATCGCTGGCAACCTTGGTCAGATCGGAGATGGTCGATTGCGCCTGCAAGTTAAGAAACGCATCCACGTCGCCGAACTGTAGGTCGCAGTCAATCAGCAGCACGCGCGTATCCGGACGCATCAGCGCCGCCGCGATGTTGGTTGCGATGGTCGTTACGCCCACGCCACCCTGCGGGCTGTACACCACAATCACGTGACCAGCCCCGGTAAGCTGTTCCGCCGCAGGCTTCGGCAAGGGACCCGTCTGGCGCACGGTCACGGCCCCCATCGCCGCCTCTTGCTGGCGGATCGGCTCGTTGCGCTCGTAAACGCGCCGGATGGTGCTGTACAATTCCTCACTGGCGATCGGCTTGGTCAGATAGTCGCGCGCCCCGGCCAGCATCGCCTGCCGCAGGTAGCCCGGTTCGCTCTGGACGGACATGATCACCACGGCCGCCGTCCGCACCGCTGTGCTGATCGCCTTCGTCGCCGTGATGCCATCCATGTCGGGCATGTTGATGTCCATCAAGACGACGTCGGGCCGCGTCTCCGTGGCCAGCCGGACGGCTTCACGGCCAGTTCCCGCCATCCCAACCACCTGGATATCGGCTTCAAACGCGAGTAGCTTGCGAATGTTCTCGCGCGTGTCGGGGATATCGTCCACGATCAGGACTTTGATGATTTCGCGTGAAGCTCCGGTGCTCATGCAGTGCTACTTTCTACTCCGTGGCGAACGGGCCACCCACTACCCAGGCGAGATACCTGCCCCACAATAAGAGAATGGCGGAGAGCACATCCCGAATCGAGGTGTGCTCTCACGCGATAGGTCGAATTCGCCCGCCGAATTATTCGGTCGGGATCGCAGCTTCTTCCGCGAGCAGCGTCGACAGTGAACCGATATTATACCGGCGAACGCTGCGGATCGGGGGTTCCAGCGAGAACGGCAGAGATGCTGGCTGCGTGATGTCGAAGTTCTGGATCATGTACTGCAGCGACACCGCTTCGGTTTGCGTGACCGACCGGTCCCCGGCAGCGCGCAGCGCCAGCGTGATCGGGATCTGCGAGTCGATCGCCCACACCAGGGCCAGCGCATCCTGCGGCGTTACCGCGAGGGTGATGATAGTCGGCGCGTACGGCGTGGCGGTCGGAACGGCGGTCGGCGGCGCCTGCTGCGCGTTCGGATCGCCCGGCGCAGGCGGCGGCGCTTCTACCGCGATCGGCGTCGGGGTCGCGCCCACAATATTGCCACCAGGCGGGAAATACCCGACATGCAGCACCCACGCGTCGGTGACCGTGCGCTGCGTCACCAGCCGTGGCCGCTGCGCCGTTTCGCTCGGCCCCACCAGCACGCCTTCGGGTGAGAGCGTGCTCGGCTCGGTACGGCCCGAACGCGGCGCGCCGATCACCAGCTCGCCCGTCTCGGCGCGCGTAATCACCGAGATCGTGTTCGGCAGGCGCGTCTGGAATTCCTCGTCCACGTCCACGAACAGGAACGACATGATCACGTCGACATAGTCGCCGGGTTGCAGGCCATACGCCACCTGCCCGATGCCGGTCGGGTCGAGCGGCACCGAGATTGCGGTCCAAGAGCGGTCGGCGGGCAAACCAGCCATCAGCGCGGCGGCGTCGGACCCCGTCTGCGCGATCTCGTACAGGTTATCGACCACCTGCCGCCCTAGCACCGGCGAGCCTCGGAAGATGTCCGTCCGCGCGATCCTCCCAATCACGTCGTTCACATCGACGAAATAATTCCCGGCTTCTGGAAGCGCGTCTTCGGGCCACGGCTGGAGTGCGATACCATCTTCAGGGATCGTCAGGCCACGGGGAAGGTCCTGAATGGCGACCACAATGTTAACCATATTGCGGACGATGGGGGTCGCTTGGCCGTCGATCTGTGCCGTCCCGCTTTCTCCGGCGCTGTCGATCTGCGCCGTCTCGCCCCCCTCAGGCTCCGCTTCTTGTTCGTTCTCCGGCAGCACGAAAAACACGACCACCACGACCACGGCAAGCAAAATTATCGCGCCGATCAAAAGCAGGACTCTTCCTCGCATAGAAATCCCTCCCAAAGCGTTGGCGCCGCGATTCGGCGTGCCACCCGCGGAATCGAATGCAGCTCACACTGTAGTGTATTCGGATGTGCAAATCGCGCAAACAGCCCGATAGTCCCAATTGTCAGGGAAAAAGGAACGAGGACAGCAATCAATAAGCTAATGCTATCCCCAGAACTGTTCAAGCAATGGCGTAATGGCGGCCTTACAGATTATTAATCACCCACCGGCAGGATGATCGTGTACTGGCTGAGCTCATCGTCTGGGCTCACAATCTCGAATGTGCCGCCTACCAGACCGATCCGCTCGCGCAGCGCCCGGTAGCCGAGCGCGTCTTCCTGGTGCGGATCCCCGCCCAACACCTCGTCGGGGTCGAACCCGCGCCCGTCGTGTTCCACGGTCGCTTTCAGCCGGTCCGGGCTAACGTCGATGACGATCGAGATATTCTTCGCGCCGAGGTGGTCGCGCGCCGCACCCATGATGCTCTGCACCGAGCGGAACATCATCACCTCGATGTGGCCGGGCAAGCGCCGCTCGTCGCCAAGCACGCGAAGCTGCGTGCTGATTTCGGTCTTCTCCTCGAACGCTTCGACGTAACGCCGCATGGTTGGGATCAACCCCAGGTCGTCGAGCATCATCGGGCGCAGGTCAAAGATAAAGTCGCGCACCTTCTGGAAGGTAGTGCTCGCCGCCGTCTTGAGATTCTTAAGCTCATCCTCGGCACGGTCGGGATTGCGGTCAAATAGCCGCTGGCAGATCTCCGCCTGAAGAATGAAGTTCGTCAGCGACTGCGCCGGGCCGTCGTGAAGCTGCCGCGCCAGGCGCTGCCGCTCAACTTCCTGCGCCTCGACAATCCGCACGATCGCCTGCGTCGACAGGCTGGAGCCGTCCGAGGTCGTCAGTTCGACGCTGGGCTTCGCGGGCAAGCGATCCGGCACGATCCCCTGCGCGAAGGTCAGAAGCTGGCCCACCAGTTGCTCGAAGAACTCAA
>CBINGT010000003.1:0-27082 GCA_966250245.1 uncultured Anaerolineae bacterium | reverse complement strand
GCCACGCCACCCGACAAAACTGACCAAGATCGTTTTACGAGCACAGCGGGTGAGAGGTTAAGAAATTACCGCACGACCACCGAGGCAAGCAGATCCGGCCCAGCGCCGGATTTGTTTTTTGTTAGCGGTTAGCTGTTAGCGGTTAGCGAAAAACGAAACATTGCACACGCCGTGTAGGGGGAGCTTGTGGCCGCGCGTTATGTCCCCATCTCCCTGCCCCTACCCCAGAACGAGGGAAGGGGAGCCGGTTGCTCGCGTGCTTTTTCCTTCCCTCCTTGTGGGGAAGGATGGAGGGCGTAGGGGCGTGAGGAAAAGCAGCGGGCGGAGCAAGCTCCGCACCCTACAGAATAGATGTCCCTTTGTTGCTCCTGGCTGTTCTTTGCTTTTTAGCTCTTGGCTAACCGCTAACTGCTAACCGCTAATCGCTAACCGCTGCTCTCCCCGCCCACCGCCGCAGGCGACCGGGCAGTAGCGGCGCGATCCGCGCCAGTTCTTCGGGCGGGAACGGGCGCAGCGCCAGCAGGGCAACACCGTACACCAGTGGCGCGATTACCAGCCCGGCCAGCGGCGCGACCGGCCACAGCAGCACGAGCGCGGCGCCCATCACCAGCGCGGCGACCGCCGGGCGCCACAGGGTCCGTTGCCAGCCCATCTCGCCAAGCTCCTGGCGGATGATCCACGTGAACGCGATCAGCAGCGTCAGTTCGGAGAGGATCGTGATCACGGCGGCGGCGCGATAGCTGTAGGCGGGCAGGAAAATCAGGTTCGCGCTCAGATTGAATGCCACGCCGATGATAAACGCCAGCGTCAGCGTGCGCTGCCGGTCCAGCGCGACGATCACATAGTTCGTGACGCTGTTAATCCACCCGATCGGGATGCTCCAGATCATGATCTGCAGCGCGACGCCGCCCGCAGGCAGGTACTCCGCGCCGCCGAGCAGCCGGATCAGTGGCTCCGCCAGGAAGGTGGTCGCTACCGCGACGGGCAGCGCGATCATCACCAGCAGCTTGACCGCGAGCGTGACATTCCGCCGCAGGCCGGGCCGGTCGTCGTGCGCCTGCCGCGCCATGACTGGCAGCAGCGCCATCGTGAGGTACGCCGGGATGATGTTCAGCGCGTCAAGCCACTTGTACGCGGTAGAGTATTGCCCGACGACGACGTTTCCGTTGATCGCTTCCATCAGCACGACGTCGATCTTGAAGAAGATCGTTGCCAGCAGGTGATTGATCATCAGCGGCCAGCTCTCGCCGAGCATGTGCCGCATCAGCCGGGCGTCAAGCGGCTGCATGAAACGCCCGATCAGCGGCCGCGCCAGCCACGTCAACACGCCGAGCGTCACGATATTCGTCGCGATCGCGCCGCCCGCCAGCCCTGGCACGCCCCAGCCGAGCAGCAGCGTCGCCAGCCCTAGCGTCACCTTGACGATCGTGCTGACGGTCGTGATCACCGCCGGATACTCGGCGCGCTCGAAGGCGTAGAACAGCGCGGTCAGGCCGGTGCTGATCGTGCCCGGTAGCAGCGCGACGTACAGCAGCCCGATCGCCAGGATCGCCTGCGGCTCCAACTCCGGCGTGACGGTGTTCTGGCGGATCAGCAGGAAGCCGACCAGCAGCGGCACGCCGATCACGGTCAGCGCCAGCCGCAGCACCGTGCTGTTGAATAGGTAGCGCCCAGCGGCGTCTCGGTCGCGCGCTACCTCGCGCGTGAGCAGCGTGTTCAGCCCGAAGTTGGTGAGGATGTCGAACCAGCCGAAGACGACGATCGCGTAGTAGTAAATGCCCGCGTCCTTCGGCCCCAGGATGCGGAGCATGATGAACGCGAACGCGAAGTCGATCCCTCTGTTGAACAGGTTCAGGATGATCGGCGCGAGGCTGTTTTTGGCGATCCGCCGCGCGCTATCTGCCTCGTAGTCGGCGCGATAGACCTGCCGCCAGCCCCACAGCATCAGCAGGAAGATGACCAGCATCCCGCTCAGGAACGAGGCGAACGCGCCGATCTGGAAGCTCGGCGGGCTGAAGCGGAAGCGCACCGTCCACTCGCCCGGCTCCAGCCGCACGCCGCGAAAGTTCCCGTTGACCAGATGCACGTCGAGCGCGTCTTCGGCATCCTCGCCCGCGCCCTGCGGCCGGACGAACGCGCGCCAGCCCGGATAGTAGCTGTCCGCCATCACCAGCCACGACTCCTGCGCGACCTCGGCATCCACCATCACCTCGATCGCGCCGTAGGACGTGATCGCGGCGGGTTGCGGATCGGCTTCGTGTTCGGGCGTGGGCCAGTCGTAGGCGATTTCGCAAGTCTCTGCGTTGGGGAAGCCCTCGATCACCACACGGCGCGGATCGGCCTCAAACTCCGCGCTGGTGACGATAGTGGCGAACGAGTCCGGCACGGCGCCGCACACTTCCTGCGTCAGATCGTAGTAGGGCAGCGTGTACGCGCGGGGCAGAGCGTCGGCGTTTTCGTAAATCGTCACCGCTTCGTCGGCGTAGACTTCTGTGTAGCCGAGCGCTTCGGCATCCTCGATCGGCCCGTCGCTGACGACATAGCGCACGTTGAGCAGGTCCAGCAGCGGCGAGGCGAGCGCCCCCGCGTTGTCCGCCCCGATGGGATCGACCCGGTTGTGCAGCAGCCCGCCCTGCGGCGCGATCAGCCCCATGTACTCGGTGTACTGGCGCGGGATCATGCTGTCGTAGCCGCGTACGTCGTGCAGGCTATAGCGCCACGTGCTGTTGGCGTGGAGCGGCCGCTGCCCCTGATCAAGCGTCGTATAGCGGAACGGCCCATCCTCGGCCATGCGGTCGCGCAGCCACTGGACCGACGCGGGCGTATAGTCCAGCCACGCGGGATCGGCGGCCGGGTTGAAGCCCCAGCCCGCGATCAGCAGATCGGCGGCGATCACCAGCGCGGCCAGCCCGCCCCACAATGGACCCCCGCCCACTCGCCGGGGCAGGCGCACGCCCGACCGGCTGAGCAAAATCACGCCGCCCGCCGCCAGCGTGAAGACGCCGAGCGCCAGCGCATTCCAGAACTGGTAGCTGTAGAAGGTACGCGCGTCGGGGAAGGCGCTCGACGCGCCCGCCAGCCCCGTGAACACGCGCTCGATCAGCGGCGCGAAGGTGTCGTATGCCACGCGGCTGACCAGCAACCCGCCGAGAATCGCGGCTCCAACTGCCGCCAGCGCCCCACCGACCCACACCGTCCAGCGCGCGCGCCGCGCCTGCGCAAGCGCATCCACGCCGAACGCCGCCAGCGCCGCCACGCAGAAGGTCACCGGCCACACCCAGCGGAAGGGCGTGTGAAGCTGGTTGATGTTCGGGAAGGCGTAGTACAGCACGGCGTAAGTGGGCAGGCCGAAGGCGAACGTCAGCGCGACGAGCGCCAGCAGCCCGAGGATCGCGCGATAGGGGGGCGTGTCTTGCTCGTCGCGGCGGGGCGCGAACAGCCCGATCGCGGCCAGCGCCATCGTCAGGATGCCGAGGTAGACGCCGCCCTCGACGTAGTTTTTGATGCCGAACGCCGTATCCGTCACGCGGGCGCCGTCGTCGTGCGTCCAGTCAAGCGGCTCGCGCTCTCCGGTGAACACGTTGCGGATGGTGTGATCGGCGGGGTTGCCGAACGCATCCGGCATCAGGAACTTCAGCACGTGCCGTGCGGGCAGGGCGTAGCTCTGGACGGTGCTAAAGTCGGCGGCGTCCTCGCGGAAGTTGCGCGTGCCCAGCTCGTAGAGCGGGATGAACTGCGCCGCGCCCAGCCCCAATCCGAGCGCGACCATCGCCAGCAGGTACGCGCCGCGCCGCAGCGTGAAGCGCCAGTCCCGCGCCCGCCACCACTGCGCGATCAGGCGAGCGGCGGCGTAATAGGCCATGACGATCAGCGTGTAGTACGTGATCTCGACGTGCCCGGCGAAGATGTTCATCATCAGCGCCAGCGCGCCGATCGCGATCCACGGGACGGATGCCGGTCGTCCGGCGCGCAGCGGCCGCTGGCGGATCACGAACTCGATCATCAGCAACAGCAGCGGGAGCCACGCCGCGCCCGCGATCATCATCGGGAAGACGGCGCTCACCACGAAGAACGCGCTGAGCTGGTACGCCACGCCCGCCACCAACGCCGCGATGCGGCTGCGCCCGATCCCCCGCGCAAAGAGATACATCAGCGCCCCGGCAAGCCAGAGCTGGCTGACGGTAAACCAGCCGTATGCGGCGGGCAGCGGCAGGATCAGGAATAGCACGCTGAACGGGTAGAGTGCCGCGTGCTGCCCGGCGGCGAGGAAGGGCGTCCCGGCGAACTGCTCGGTCTGCCACAGCGGGATCGTCCCCTGCCGGATGCTGTCGCGGATAAACGTCTTCCACTGGAAGTTTTGCAGCACGAGGTCCGACAGCAGGGCGTTGTGCGGGATCTCCGGCACGCCGACCGCTTCGCGCGCGCTAAGCCACGGCTCGTACTGGTAGAGGTTGTCGGCGGGGATCAGCGTCTTGCCGCCGAGGGTGACCGGGGCAAACAGGATCAGCGGCAGGATCAACAGCCCTGCCAGCAGAAGCAGATCAGGTGTGATTTTGCGCATCGGGTAACCGCCGTGAGAGCGGGTTACAGGGTGGCCTTAGCCCGGTCCGGCAAGGGTCGCCGGTCGGCGGGAGTCAGATGCCGGTGCCGTAGCCAAACCTGCCACACGCGCAGCGCTGCTTCTGACTGGATGCGAAAGCTCATCTTCGACGTGCCTGCTGTGCGGTCCGCGAAATAGATCGGGATCTCGCACACCTAGAAGCCGAGCTTTTCCGCCACGTAGATCGTTTCGACCTGGAAAACGTAGCCGTTCGCGCGGATGCGGTCGAAGTCCATTGTCTCAAGCACCTCGCGCCGCCACAGCCGGAAGCCGCCTGTTGCGTCGCTGGCTTTGGTGTGCAGGATCAGCCGCACATAGACGCTGTTCGCCCACCAGCTCAGCAGCTTGCGCCCGATCCCCCACGTTTCGTCCAGCCGCCCGCCCTTGATATAGCGCGAGCCGATCACGATGTCGCACTCGCGGGTTCTCAGCGTTTCGATCATCTGCGGGATGTAGCTGGGCGAGTGGGAGAAGTCGCAGTCCATTTGCAGGATCGCGTCCGCCCCGCGCGCCAGCGCCTCGGTGAAGCCGTGAATGTATGCGCGGCCGAGGCCCTGTTTGCCCGGGCGGTGCAACACGGAGACGCGATCCGGCCGCTCCTGCGCCAGACGGTCCGCAATCTGGCCGGTGCCGTCCGGCGAGTTGTCGTCCGCGATCAGCACCGACAGATGATCGTCGAGCGGCAGCGCCATAAGCGCTTCAACCATATTTTCCACGTTTTCTGCTTCGTTGTACGTGGGCAGCACAACGATAATGTTCATAACCACGGATCTCCGCGCGTCGCGAGTAAATGTTCGAACACTATAACGCGACCGCTTTGGCGGGGCAACCGCCCTGCCATGCGCTTACTCGACGCTCTCCCACGCCGGGTTCCACGCCACTTCCCACAGGTGGCCGTCCGGGTCTTGAAAGTAACCCGAGTAGCCGCCCCAGAACGTCTCCGAGCCGGGCTTGAGGATCGCGGCTCCAGCGCGGCGCGCCTGTTCGAGCACCTCGTCCACTTCTTCCCGGCTGCCGACGTTGTGCGCCAGGGTGAACTCGGTCGGGCTGGGCGGGGACTGCGTGACGCCTGCGTCCCACGCGATGCTCGATCGCGACCACAGCGCCAGCCTGAGGCCGCCGTGCAGCGTGAAGAACGCAACGCCGCCGTGCTCCGATTCCTGCCCGACGATCCCCTCGGTCGGCAGGCCCAGCCCGTCGCGATAGAACGCGAGCGAGCGCTCCAGATCGTCCACGCCCAGCGTGATCAGGGTGATGTACGGTTTCATGGCAGGTAACTCCATGCTCACATTGCCAGATGCCTCCATTCTAACACCCTGGCCCCACACGCGGACCATTGGGCGACTGTCCTGCGTTGCGGAGTCGTCTATAATCAGAGCCATTATGAAAGCTATGCGACGTTCATTCTCCAGACTGGTTTTCCTTGCGCTGCTGGTGGTTGCGCTGGCAAGTGCGCACCTGCTTTCCGCTCCCGCCACTTACGCGCAAACCCGCGAGCCGCTGCCGCCGCCACACCTCGCCTACGGCGTCCACGTCGCGCCGCACACCAACGTCAACCTTGCGCTGGTCGATCAACTGCGCGTCGATTGGGTGAAGATTTACGAGGAAGGGCAGGCGGCGTTGTTCCCTGGCAAGCGCATCCTGCTGCGGATGGACCTGCCGTGGCCCGAAAACTGGGAATCGTTCCGCGCCAGCGTGCGGCAACGCGCCGCGTCGGCGGCGGCCGCGGGCGTGGACGCGATCGAGGTCCACAACGAGCCGAACCTCGCGATGGAGTGGCCGCACGGCCCGAACGCCTGGGAATACACGCAGATGCTGCGCGTTGCCTACAACGCGATCAAGGCGGCCGATCCGTCGATTATCGTCGTGTCGGGCGGGCTGGCGCCGACGCTCACCACGCGGGATCGCGGCGCGATCAGCGATCTCGAATTCGCCGAGGAAATGCTCGACAACGGCGCGGCGCAGTGGTTCGACGCGTTCGGCTATCACCCCTACGGCTACAACCAGCCGCCCGAAGCCGAGCCGAGCGAGGATACCCTGACCTTCCGGCGTGTGGAGCTGATCCGCGAACTGTTCGAGGAGCGCGGCATCTACGACAAGCAGATCTGGATGACCGAGTTCGGCTGGCTGCGCGACCCGGCCGAGGATGGCGTTAACTGCGCGGACAGCGACCCGAACTTCGCCGGGTTTGCGTGGCTGCGCGTCTCCGGCCAGACGCAAGCGGATTACACCGTCCGCGCCTTCGACTGGGCGGACCGTCACTGGCCTTGGGCCGGACCGATGTTCCTGTGGAACCTGAACTGGTCGCTTTTTCCGCACGACGTCCAGCCGGTGTGCAGCCATATGCGCTGGTTCAGTCTGCTGCGCAGCGACGGGTCGCCGCTGCCGGTCTTCGAGCGGGTCGCTTCCATGCCGCGCCGCGTCACCGACTACCAGCCGCGTCTGACGCTCTATGCCGAGCAGATGACCGCCGAGGCAAGCGTCGCGTGCCCTGGCTCGGTCCAGGTAGGCGAATTTGCCGTGGTGAATTCCGGCTATCCGGGCAGCTTCCGCGCGACGATCGAGGCGCCAGTGTCTCCGATCGGCCCGGCGGTCGAGGTCTATCCGTCCGAAGTGACCAGCGGGGAGACGGTCACCGTCTTTGCGGACACCACGAACCTCGCGCCCGGCGTGCATACGATCTACATCAACGTGACGGCGACCATCGGCGGCGACCTGATCAGCGAGATGATCCAAGGGTATGTCGTCGTGCGGCAGGATGCGGCGTTGTGTAGCGATTAGCGGTTAGCAGTTAGCGGTTAGCCAAGAGCTAAAAAGCGATCCTGTAGGGGCGGAGCTTGCTCCGCCCGCTGTTTTTCCTCACGCCCCCATCTCCCGAGAACGAGGGAAGGGGAGCCGGTCGCTCGCACGGCTTTTTTCCTTCCCTCCTTGTGAGGGAAGGATGGTGGGTACGGCAAGCGTCGCCCATCTAGTATTTCCGTAACCGGATGTTGGCGGCTAAGCAATCTCGGCCCCTACGAGGCGCGTGCGATGTTTTGCTTTTCGCTAACCGCTAATCGCTAACTGCTAACCGCTGAAAAACAAAATCCCGCGAGCGACCGGGTCGCCCACGGGATTGGTGTGTTCGTTCTGTGCGCTCGCGTTACTCTGCGTCGGCAGGCACGTCCGCCTGGACTGAGCGAGGCAGCGGCTCGCCCTCGATCAACTGGAAGTCGATCTCGCCCTCGTCGTTGACGAAGACCTGCACCATGTCGCCGCGCTTGTACTCGCCCTTTAGCAACTGGACGCTGAGCGGGCTTTCCACGTAGCGCTGGAGCACCCGGCGCAGCGGCCGCGCGCCGAACTCCGGATCGTAGCCGAGCTCGGCCAGCTTGTGGCGCGCGTCGTCGGTCAGGGAGACGTAGAGCTCCTGCTCCGCCAGACGGTTGGCGATTTCCTTCATCTGCAGGTCCACGATCTGCGTCACGTGCTCGATCGTCAGCGGCTCGAAGATGATGATCTCGTCGATCCGGTTCAGGAACTCCGGCCGGAACGTCTTGCGCATCGCCTCTTCGATCGCCTTGTGGTCAGCCACAAGCTGCGGATCGCCATCCGGTACGAACCCCAGCGCGCCACCCTTGCGGGCGAACTGCGTGCCGAGGTTGCTGGTCATGATGATGACCGAATTGCGGAAGTCCACCGTCCGCCCCTGACCGTCGGTCATGCGCCCATCTTCGAGGATCTGCATCAGCGCGTTCCACACCTCGGGGTGCGCCTTCTCGATCTCGTCAAACAGGATGACGCGATACGGGCGACGGCGCACGGCTTCGGTAAGCTGACCGCCTTCCTCATACCCGACGTAGCCGGGCGGCGCGCCGAACAGACGGCTGACCGTGTGCTGCTCGCGATACTCGCTCATGTCGATCCGCAGCAGCGCATCTTCGTCGTCAAACATGAACTCCGCCAGCGCCTTCGCCAGCTCGGTCTTGCCGACGCCACTGCTGCCGAGGAAGATGAACGAGCCGATCGGGCGCTTCGGGTCCTTCAGACCGCTGCGGGCGCGGCGGATCGCGTCGGCAATCGCGCTGACGGCGTTTTCCTGCCCGATGATGCGCTGGTGCAGCACTTCTTCCATGCGGAGCAGCTTCTGCGCCTCGGTTTCGAGCATCTGGTTGACCGGGATGCCCGTCCACTGCGCGACAACTTCCGCAATGTCGTTCTCGTCGACGATTTCGTCGAGCGTGTGCTCGCGCTTCCAGCGCTCGCGCTCGTCCTCGTAGTCCTGCTCAAGCTGAAGCCGACGCGACTTCAGCACGGCGGCGCGCTCGTAGTCGCGGCTCAGGCTGGCTTCTTCTTCCTCTGCCGCCAGCCGATCCAGCTCCTTCTTCATCTCCTTTAACTCGTCAGTCATCGAGTAAAGGGCGACGCGGAGCTTCGACGCGGCCTCGTCCATCAGGTCGATCGCCTTGTCCGGCAGCTTGCGGTCGGTGACGTAGCGATGGCTCAGCCGTGCAGCAGCGACCAGCGCCGCATCCGAGTACTCGACCTTGTGGTGCGCCTCGTAGCGGTGGCGCAGGCCGTGCAGCATCTCGATCGTCTCTTCGACGGTCGGCTCATCAACGAACACCGGCGCGAAACGGCGATCCAGCGCGGAGTCCTTCTCGATGTACTGGCGATACTCGTCCAGCGTGGTTGCGCCGATACAGTTCAGCTCGCCGCGAGCCAGCGCAGGCTTCATCATGTTGCTGGCGTCCAGCGCGCCGGACGCAGCGCCCGCCCCGACGACCTGGTGCAGCTCATCGATGAACAGGATGATCTCGCCCTCAGAACGCTGGATCTCTTCGATGGCAGCCTTCAGTCGCTCCTCAAACTCGCCACGGAAGCGGCTCCCGGCGATCATACCGCCGAGGTCGAGGCTGACGACACGCTTGCCCATCAGGATTTCGGGCACATCGTTCGACGCGATCTTCTGCGCCAGCCCCTCTACGATGGCCGTCTTGCCGACGCCCGCCTCGCCGATCAGCACGGGGTTGTTCTTTGTGCGGCGGCTGAGGATCTGGATCACGCGCAGGATCTCTTCGTCACGGCCGATCACCGGATCGAGTTTGCCTTCGCGCGCCATCTGGGTCAGGTCGCGGCTGTACTTTTCGAGCGTGCGGTAACGCGTCTCGGCCTGCGGGTCGGTGACGCGCTGGCCGCCGCGAATGTCCTTGACGACGTCCAGCACGCGGTCCTTAGTGATCCCGGCGTCCGCCAGGATGCGCGCGACGGCAGTCCGCCGCTCGGTCAGGATCGCGAGGAACAGATGCTCCGTGCTGATGTAATCGTCCTTGAGCTGGTTCGCCTCTTCGTTGGCGACGTCCACCACGCGCTTGACGCGCGGCGTGATGAACACCTGCCCCGCACCGCCGCCATAGATCGCGGCCTTCGGGCTGGCGCGCAGCACCTCGTCCAGACGCTCGCGGATCGCGTTCTGATCCACGCCCATCTTGTCGAGAATCTGCGGGATCACGCCGTCGGGCTGCTCCAGCAAGGCGAGCAGCATGTGTTCGGTGTCTACCTGATTGTGTCCGTAGCGCTGCAGGATTTCATAGGCACGAACGGCCGCATCCTGCGCGCGCTCCGTGAAACGGTCGAATCGCATCATGATCGTTGGGTCCTTTACTACCAGTACGCCTGTCTCTCTGGTTTTCGTGTTGCGTGCCCGCGCTGCGCATCGCCTAGCGGGAGCCTCTTGCTCCACCGGCGGATCGCCCCGCAGTCATCCAGGGGCGTGGGCGGTCAGCAGGCTGGCGCCTCAGACACCGCTCGGCGCCTGAGACGCATAGTATAGTCAAATCTGCACATCGCGCTGAGGGAGCCGCGCGGGGCTTTTCCTTCTCTTATGTTTGCCTATAGTTTACATCTTGCTGCCTGCCAAAGCTATCAGATTCACGTAGGAACTTCGCCTGTTCGCGCCGCGAATCACTAGCAGGATGAACCAAGTCGATATACACTTACGAGCGGATTTTGAAACGATACTTATACGCCGCAGGAGGGTGCTTTCTGTTAAACTTCTTTTGAGGGGCGGTAAAGAGATTTAACCGTCTGTTACCGCAGCCATATCGTCCGTTTGAGAGAATGTTCGCGTATCAAGCCGGGCGCATCCCGGACCCAGTTGTGAGAGCCGTTTAAGGAGGACGAAAGCAATGCGTAGATTGGGTATTCTCGCCACGCTGGTGCTCGTTGCAGCACTTGCCCTGCCGCTGGTACCGGCTGGCGCGCAGGATGGCATGGGGTTTGTTAGCACGTTCGATCTGCCCGTCGAACCGGCCACCGAAGGCCCGCTGGCGGGGGTTGATCCCAGGGGCCAGACGGTTACCTGGTGGCATCAGCACAGCGGCACGCGCGAGGAATTCCTGAACGGGTTGATCGCAGAGTTCAACGAGAACAACCCGTGGGGCATCACCGTTGAAGGGTCGAACCAGGGTGGCTATGGCGACATCTACACCAAGATGATCGCGGGCATCCCCACTGGCGACGTTCCGAGCCTGGTCGTGGCCTACCAGAATCAGGCGCTGGCCTATCATCAGGCGGGCGGGCTGGTTGATAACCTGGACGACTATGTGCTTGACCCGACTTGGGGCCTGAACGAAGCCGAAATCGCAGACTTCGTCCCCAGCTTCTTCCAGCAGGACGTTTCCGAAGACGGGATTCGCATTGGCTTCCCGCCGAACCGCTCGCTGGAAGGCCTGTACTACAACCAGACCGCTCTTGAAGAACTCGGCTACGACGGCCCGCCGACCACCTGGGAAGAGTTCCGCGAGATGGCCTGCGCCTTCACCGAGCAGGGCTGGAGCGGCTATGACGGCGACGACGCGATCGGTTACACCGTTCGTACCGACGCCTCGAATATCGCGGCCGGGACGTTCGCCAATGGCGGCAATATCTACGCCGACGGCCAGTACGACTACACCGGCCAGGCGACTGTGGACTACATCCAGTTCATGGTTGATCTCTACAACGACGGTTGCGCGACCCTGGTAGCCGAGCAGTATGGTGATCAGAACAACTTCACCGCTGGCAAGGCGCTGTTCTTCATGGGCTCGACCTCGGGCCTGCCCTTCGTTGCGCAGGGCATCGAAGACGCGTTCGAGACCCCCTTCGAGTGGGGCGTGACGGCGCTGCCTTACACCGACGTGCCGGTGGTGAATGTCTACGGCGCCAGCGTCAGCATCCCGAAGACCACCCCCGAGCAGCAGCTTGCGGCGTGGCTGTTCGTTCGCTGGTTCACCGAGCCGGAGCAGCAGGCGGCCTGGGCGGAAGCCAGCCAGTACTTCCCGGTGCGCTACTCGGCCCAGGAAGGCATGGACGCGCTGTTCGCCGACCTGCCGCAGTACGAGCAGGCGTGGAATCTGCTTCAGGGTGAAGGCGCGGTTGAGCCGCAGATCGCCAGCTACGACGTGGTCCGCGACGAGGCCGAAGCGACCTTCGACAACCTGCTGAGCAGCGGCGGCGACGTCCTCAGCGCGCTCCAGGAACTGACCGCCACGGCCAACGAGATCCAGGCCAGCTTCCAGGCGCAGTAGTTTCTGAGCAGTTCTGTAGAATGAGCGAGGGCAGCCACTCACGGCTGCCCTCGTTTTTTTCTGGCATTATGCGCTTCGCAGCCAGAAATCCGGCGGTCTGCGTAGGGGCGCAGCTTGCTGTGCCCGTTGATAGAAGAATAGCAGGCGTGCAAAGTCAAGAGCCGAGCTTGCCCGGCCCCTACAAGCGCCGCCTTCAGCTAATCGCTAACCGCTAATTGCTGACCGCTCACCGATTATTCGGCTGGCTCGGCAGCATAACGGTAAACACGCTGCCGTGCCCCGGCTCGCTATCGACCCAGATGCGCCCCTGGTGCTGCTCGACGATGCGCTTGACGATCGAGAGGCCGAGGCCGGTCCCCTTGAACTGATCGATCGCCTGGTCGGTGCGGAAAAACTTGTCGAAGATGTACGGCTGGTCCTTCTTGGGGATGCCGATCCCGGTGTCTCGGACGCGCAGCACCAGGAAATCCCCCTTCGTTTCGAGCGACACGCCGATCTCACCACCCGGCGGCGTGTACTTGATTGCGTTCTCCACCAAGTTCGCGACCAGTTGCCGCAAGCGCAAGGGGTGACCCAGCACCGGCGGCATGTCGGCGGGCGCGTCGATCTGCAACGTCTGCTGCTTCGCCTGCCATTCGACCTGCCGCTCGCTGACGACGTTCTCGATGATCGGCCCCAGCGGAGTCACTTCGCGCTCCAGGTCGAGGCCCGCCTCAATCTTGCCGAGCTCCAGCAGGTCGGTGATCAGCGTCGTGATCGACTGCACGCTGTTCACGATGCGCATCGCGAAATCTTCCTGCCGCTCGTTCATCGGACCCGCGCGGCGCAGCAGTTCCAGATAGCCGAGGATCGCAGTCAGTGGCGAGCGCAGGTCGTGCGAGACGGTCGTCACGAACTCGCTCTTAATGCGGTCCAGCTCTTTGAGGTGTGTGATGTCCTGCATCACGGCGATCTTGCCCACGCCCTTGACGGTCGTCATGTGCGCGTTGAGCGTGCGCGTGCCATCTCCGACGCTGAGCTCCGTCGTCCGGGGGTGACCGGGGCGCCCTTCGTTGGCGAACAGTTCCAGCAGGCCCTCGTGATCGGTCACCGCGTCAAGGCGTTGCCCGCGCACCGTGGTGCAGTCCAGGCCGAACGTCGCGCACGCGGCGTCGTTGCACAATAGCACGCGCCCGGACGTGTCGAGGACGATGATCGCGTCTTCGGTGTCGCGCAGGACGGCGTCGAGCGTATCCCGTTCGTGGATGGCCGTCGCGTACGACTGCGCGTTGGTGATCGCGATCGCCGCGAAGTCGCTCAGCACGCTCAGCAATTGGAGCGTCCCGCGCTCGAAGCCGGTGCTTTTCTGCTGGTTGACGACGCCCAGCACGCCGATCGGCCGTCCCTGAACCAGCAGCGGGACGTACGCCAGGTCGCGGAAGAAGTAATCGGTCGCTCGACCCTGCGCGCGCACGTCGGTCAGCACCAGCGGCGTCCCCCGGCGCACCACCTCACCGGCGGCACTGTCGGACACCAGGATCCGCCGCGCCTCTTCCCGGTTCGCCAGCGATTCGGTCGCGGCGTAGAGGTACAGGTCCTTCGACGAGTTGCGCGTCAGCAGCAGAACGGCGCTTTCCGCCTGGGTGATCGTCTTCGCCGCCTGCACGACGTGATCGAGCACCGGTTGCAGGTCGAGCGTCGAGGAAACGCGTTGCCCAAGCTGCATCAGGGTGTCGAGGTCGCGCAGGCGCTGCTCAAGCTGGCGATTCGCCGCGAGAAGCTGCTCGGGAATATGGGCGGTGATCTGGCGCGTCCAGTGATCGCGCAGGACGCGCGCGGCAGCCTCAAGCAGGTCTTCCGGCTCGAACGGCTTGATCAGATAGTCGTTGACACCCAGGCGCAGCGCCTCGACCGCCAGCTCTTCGGACCCCTCGGCTGTGATCAGGATGAACGGGGGATGCAGCCCTTCGCGGCGCAGCGCGGCGAGCATTTCCAGGCCGGTCATGCCTGGCATCATGTAATCGGTGATGATCAGGTCCGGGCGCAGATCGCGAGCCAGGACAAAGCCTTCCTCGCCGTGCGCTGCCGTCAGCACGTCATACCCGGCTGCCGTCAATACCTCGGCCAGAAAGCTGCGGACTTCACCCGCATCTTCAACAAAAAGGACACGCTCTCCCGTCACGAAACGCCTGCTTCATTACTCCGCGGCCAGCGCGAGCCGTGCCTGAAGCGCGTCGCGCAGCGCCGCCCGGTCGGCAAAGGGACCGGCGCTGCCATCCAGCCGGCCCACATACAGTTGGAGCGCCGGGGCGGGGGGAGCCGCCTGCTCTGGATCGCGATCCTTCTGGGGATAGAAGAAGCCGATCGACTGTTTGAGGCGCTGCGTCAGGCGCTCGGCGAGCGACCCGGCGTGCGCCGGATCAGTCAGGATCACAAAGCTGTGCGCGTCCAGATGCCCGGCGAAGTCTTCTTCCCGCTTCTGCTCGCGCAGCGTATTGTTGATCATCAGCGCCACAGCGCGCAAGACGTCGTCTGCCGCCAGAAAGCCATAGCGCGCGCGGAAGGTCGCCAGCCCTTCGACCGCGACCTGTACCACGCTCCACGCGCCGCCCGCGTTCAGCAGCGCGACCATCCGCTCCTCGACGGCGTCTCCTTCCGGCAGATGCGTCACCGGGTTGATCTGCGAAGCTTGCGCGGCGCGGCGCAACGTGTTGCGGACCCGCAGGCGAAGCTCTTGAATGTCGAACGGCTTGGTGATGTAATCGACCACGCCCAGCTCTAGCCCGGCCAGCTTATCGACACGGTCGCGCTTTTCGGTCAGGAAGATCACCGGCACGTCCTGTGTGCGACGTTGCGCGCGCAGGCGGCGGCAGACCTCATAGCCGTCGATGTCGGGCAGGCGGATGTCGAGGATCACCAAGTCGGGCGGGGCGTTCTGCGAGAGGCGGATCGCTTCCTCACCCCAGGCCGCAGTGCTGGTGTCGTAGCCTTGCACGTGGAAGAAGGCGGACAGCATTTCGGCCAGGTCAGGATCGTCTTCAACGATTAACAGATGGGGTTGTTCGCTCACGGCTGACCCCCGGCCAGTCTTAAGCCATCAATAAACGCGCCCGGCTGCCAACAGGCGCGCCAGGGACGCAGGCTGCGGTGATTCAAAAATCCGTCAAGCGGCGATCACCCGTTCAGGCGGTTGTGCCGTCCTAAACGAGCTTCTCCAACTCTTTGACGGCGCGGCTCATATCGAGGAAGATCAGGCCAAGCTTCGCCTGCTGGCGCGCCAGGACCGTCAGCACGGCTTCCTCGCCCACCGCGCTGAGGATCACGAACCCCCGCTCGCCTTTGACGTAGACCTGCTCCAGCGTGCCGCGCCCCAGCTCGGTTGCGATCCGCTCACCGAGCGAGAGCATAGCCGCCGACATCGCGGAGACACGGTCTTCCTCGCTGTTTGAGGGCAGCGACGAGGCGATGCTCAACCCGTCGACGCTGACGATTGCCGCCGCTTCAATATCAGGCGAGCTAACCTGCAGGTCTCGCAGGCGCTCTACGAGCTGCTCGTTACGTGACTTTGCCACCGTATCTCTCCTGACCGAACGCCGACTGCTTCGGCCTTCTCGCGCCGATCTGGCGCATAAATCAGACGCTTGCGAGATGCTAAAGCCTTAAGAATGAATCAATGAAACATGCGTTAATTTACGCTTGTCGCCGGTACTGTAGCACAGCGCCGATCTCCTGTCAAGCGGCCGAAAAGGCCCACCGCGCAGCCCTGTACAGACCGGCAGTTGCCTTGACAGCACCCATCCGAACATTATAATCCAATGCGCATTCCGCGCAGGCGGCGCCATGCTCCGCGCCCGCCTCAGATGGGTTGAGGGCACATTATTGTGAGGGAATTAACCCGCATCGCGTGGGACCGCTGGAAGATCATCGGCGAGGTGTTTGGTGACTTCCAGGGCCGCCTGTTTGCCGTTCTGTTCTACTTCACCCTTTTCGTCCCCTTCGCATTGGGAGTGCGCTTGCTGAGCGACCCGCTGCACCTGCGGACCTCGCCGCGCCGGTGGCTGGATCGCGCGCCGGTGGGGAGTTCGCTCGACGAAGCGCGAAAGCAGTTCTGACCTGTGGACATTCTCGGCGTTTCCTGCTTTT
Source organism: uncultured Anaerolineae bacterium (assembly GCA_966250245.1). Lineage (GTDB taxonomy): Bacteria > Chloroflexota > Anaerolineae > Aggregatilineales > Aggregatilineaceae > DYGX01. Next base: position 10,813 of record CBINGT010000003.1, on the reverse strand, counting down.
ACCATGACTCCGCTGCGGTGCTGCTCCGCGATGGCGAGCTGATCGCCGCCGCGATGGAAGAGCGTTTTTCGCGCAAGAAGCACGACAGCGGCTTTCCGCATCATGCGATCCAGTTCTGCCTGGAGCGCGGCGGGATCAGCGGCCACGATCTCGACTATGTCGTCTTCTACGAGAAGCCGATGGTGAAGGTCGGGCGCATCCTGCAAACCGCGCTCGGAACCTTCCCCCGCTCGTGGGACTTCTGGCGCGAAGCGGTGACGGCCTACGTCGGCGAGAAGTTCTGGATCAAGAGCCTGCTTCAGCAGCATACCGGCGTCGGGCCGGAGCAGATTCTTTTCTGCGATCACCACATGTCGCACGCGGCGAGCGCCTTCTTCGCCTCACCCTTTGACGAGGCCGCGGTGTTGACCGTCGACGGCGTGGGCGAGTGGACGACGACCACGCTGGGGTTTGCGCGCGGTCCGTGGGACGGCTCCGCCCCGAACACGATCGACCTGTTCTGGGAGCAGCGCTTCCCGCACTCGCTCGGCCTGCTGTACTCGGCGTTCACGGCGTTTCTCGGATTCCGCGTCAACAACGGCGAGTATAAGGTCATGGGCATGGCGCCCTATGGCGAGCCGCGCTACGTCGATAAGGTCAAGCAGCTCATTACGCTGAACGATGACGGCAGCTTTGAGCTGAACATGGACTATTTCTCGTTCCATCACTCGGCGACGCGTAGCTTCAATGGGCGCTTCACGGATCTGTTTGGCGAGCCGCGCGTCCACAGCGACGACTTCTTCACTGCCAAAAGCGCGCCCCATCGCAGCGGCGAAACCGAAGCCCTGCGCCGCAACCAGTATTACGCGGATGTTGCGGCCAGCATCCAGGCTGTGACCGAAGAAGCGCTGATCAACATGGCGAACGCGCTCCACGCCCGTACCCAGGCGAAATACCTTGTCATGGCGGGTGGCGTGGCGCTGAACAGCGTCGCCAACTACAAGATTCTGACCGAGACGCCGTTCGAGGACCTCTACATCCAGCCTGCGGCGGGCGACGATGGCGGCGCGCTGGGCGCGGCGCTGTGGGCGTACCATGTCGTGCTCGGCAAGCCGCGCAAGATGGTGATGTCCCACGCCTACTACGGCGAAGACTTCTCCGCCGCGCAAATCCGCGCCTTCCTCGACGGCGAAGGCATCCCTTACCTCGACTTCAGCGAGGACGAGGATGGGCTGATCGATCGGGTGGTGAGCGAAATCCTCGACCAGAAGGTGATCGGTCTGTTTCAGGGGCGGTTCGAGTGGGGGCCGCGCGCGCTCGGCAACCGGAGCATCCTCGCCGATCCGCGCCGCGCCGAGATGAAGGATATCGTCAACACCAAGATCAAGTTCCGCGAGCCGTTCCGCCCGTTCGCGCCGGTCGTGACGTGCGAGGACGCGCCAACCTATTTCGCCTATCCCAACGTCGAGAATGCGTACCTGCCGCGCTTTATGCTGGCGGTCAGCCCGATCCATGAGGATAAGCTCGACGTGGCCCAGGCGACGACGCACGAAGGCGGCACCGGCCGCCTGCAAACCATCGACCGCGAAACCAACCCGCGCTATTATGAGCTGGTGCGCCGCTTCGGGCAGGCGACCGGCGTGCCGATCCTGATGAACACCTCGTTCAACCTACGCGGCGAGCCTATCGTCACCACCCCCGCGAACGCCTGGTGGACGTTCAGCAACAGCGGGATCGACTGGCTCGTGCTGGGGCCCTATCTGATCGGCAAAGATGGACAGAGGTAAGCACTATGACTGAGCGCACCCGCAAACAGCCTGGCAAGGTGTCCGGCTTGAAGACGCGCCTGGGGATTGTCGGCGAGCTGTTCGCCTTTCTCTGGGCGGCCAAAATGTGGTGGCTGATCCCGATGATCATCGCGCTGATCGTCTTCGCGATTGTGATCGTGTTCGGCTCGTCCAGCGGCGGCGGCCCGCTGATTTACACGCTGTTCTAGAGGCGGACTGTGAGCGACTGGCTGCTAGCGGTACTCATCGGGGCCGCGTTCGGACTGGCGATCGGCGTCAGGCTGGCGCGGGACTCGAAGCAAAAGCAGGGCCTGCGCGGCGGCGTGGTGTCTGAGGCGTTGCACTACCTGGCCTGTGCCGGGATCGCGAGCGTCCTGCCGTTCGTCATCGCCGGGATCGTGCTCGGTCTGCGCTTCCTGACGCTGTTGGGGACGGGCGTCGGGTTCCTGGCGTTCGTTGCGCTGGTGTTGCTGGCCTTCGCGGCGGTGGAGAATGCCGCTCCCCCGCTGCCAGAACGCCCGCCGCAGCTTTCCGACTGACGCTCCCCGGCTCTTTCGCACAATCAATTCGGGCGGACCCGTTCACAACGAGTCCGCCCGTTCTTTTGGCATATTCAATTTTGCGCGGGGGCTTACAGGTCGTCCAGCCGCCCGGTTTCCAGCGCGATCTGAAAGGCACGTCCGATGAGCAGAAGCTCGGTGACCCAGTCCGCTAGATCCTCGTCCACGTCTTCTGACGACAGCACTTCGACCAGCGACAGCGGAATATCATTCAGCACCTCGGTCGTCAAGCATTGGAGCGCCTGCCAGACCGAGTCGCGCGCCTCAGGCGGATCGCCCGCCATCAGTTCCTGGTACCACTTTGCAATAATGGGATGCACCTGCTCGCAGGCCGAACCTTCTTCGAGCTGATCGTTGGCGAGGTTTTCAAACTCCTCCAGCCAGTCGGGTCGGTTGGCATCATGGGGATCGGTCATGGGCATCGCTCCTGACATGGCGGACAAGAATTACTCCCGCGCGGGGAGAGTATCCAGAGTCTAGCAGTTCGCCGATCGCCCGGCAATCGCGCAAGTGCCTGCCGGGACTATGTCATTTGCAACGTTTTGGCCGCGTCAGTCTCGCGGCGGCCAGAAGTCCGCCTGATCCACCACCTGCGCGGCAGTCCACAGCGTCTGCGCGGCGCGCTCGATCGTTAGCGGGTCGATCTCGTGGATCGTGTCGGTGCGCTGTCGCCAGTTCGGAATGTGCCCCGTCACCCGGTCGTATGCCATCAGCCCGACCGCCATCAGATCGCGGTCGCGCAGGTTGACGACTTCGTCCAGCGAGAGCATCGGCTTGCCCATCAGGCCGAGGTCCGGGCGAACGTCCGCCACCCGCTCGATGACGCGCACCGCTTCGGGATGCGGGTGGTAATACGCGTACGGGCTGATGCCGTGACGGGTGACCCAGCACAGCTCGCCCGCGCCGACGTTGCTCACTACCACCCACAGCGCATCCGACCAGCTTTCGCCATACTCGACCGCCAGCGTGTCGGCGCCCGCGCCGACCGCCGTCGCGCTGCCGGTGAACGCCAGGACGACTTCGGTATTCTCCAGCGGATTGTGTCGCAGCGCGCGGGCCACCGCCAGCAGCGCCGCCACGCCCGACGCATTACCGTTCGCTCCGGCGACTGACGGCCCGCTCTCGTCTATCACGGCGAGCCCAGCGCCGCCCAGCGCCAGCCCGGCGATCCCGGTGCGCAGCGCACGCCAACGTTGGTTGCCGCCTGCCAGCGCGGTCAGCACGCCGCCAACCAGCGCCAGCAGCGTCACCGCGCCGAGCGTGCGCGGCAGATGGGACACGATTTGGCTGCTGGTCGTCACGCGATGCACGCCCGAATCGAGGTGCGCGACGAAGACCACGCGCCGCCGTGCCTTTCTACGGGGCGGAATCCGCACGATGACGTTTTGCGATTCGCCGCGCGCCAGGGGGCGCTCGCCGGGTAGTTCGCGCGCCAGGAACGTGTCCCGGCTGAGGATGCTCAGCGCGACCGACACCAGCCCGGCGATCCACCGCCGCTGCCGCCCGCCTTTCAGCCCGGCCAGCAGCGATAACCCGGTCAGTGCGGACACCGGCGCGATCCGCCAGCGAAAGCCGGGGATCGTGCGGAACGGCTGGTTGGTTAGCTCCCAGTGCGGGTCGAGCGCGCGGATCTGCCCGTGCACATACGCTGCGGCGGCGCGCTCTCCGGCGGTGGCCGGGCGGCGCGGCCCGATCTCGACGCTCAGATAGCGCACGTCATCCATCATCTGGTCGGCCGTCAGTTCGACGGGCACGTTCGGATCGATCATGGGCGGCTCACTTCCTTCTCGCGTTCCGCTGCGCTGATGTCAAGTATGCCGCATCCGCCGGGAACGCGCACGTTCACGAAGGACTTGACACTTCGTCCCTGCGTGCTAATCTGACTGGCAGTTCCGGGCACTGTGGGAAAGGGAACTCCGAGGGGAAACTTTACTATGCCGGTCTATGAATTTCGCTGCAACGACTGCGGGCGGAAGGTCGCGCTGCGCTATGCCACCGTCGCCGAATATTCCGAGGCGACGCCTGCCTGTCCACGCTGCCGCAGCACCAATCTGACGCGCCTGATCTCGCGTGTGGCGATCAAAAGCTCACCTTTGTCGCGCCTGTTGTCGGGAGATGTGGACGACGACACCGCCTTCGACGATCTCGAAAATGCGGACCCGGCCACGCTGGGGCGGATGCTGCGCGAGATGGGCGACGAGGTCGGCGAGGACATGGGGCCGGAGTTTGAAGAAGTCGTCTCGCGGCTGGAGCGCGGCGAATCGCCGGAAGACATTGAAGCGAGTCTGCCCGATTTTGATGACGATGCGGGCGGCAGCTTCGGCGGGGATGATTCAGCGATCAGCGATTAGCAGTTAGCGGTTAGCGAAAAAGCATAACCGTAAGACCAGTAGGAGCGCAGCTTGCTGCGCCTGCTATTTCATAGTCCATCTAGAGGAAAACGGGCGGAGCAAGCTCCGCATCCTACAACGCAACGCGGGGCGTGTTCCACAACAGGAAACGCGCCCCGCGTAATTGCTTTTAGCTTTTGGCTAACCGCTAACTGCTAGCCGCTAACCGCTGCCCTACGGGCACGCCTGCGCGATTGAGCCGGGCGAGGGCGGCGCGATTGGCGCGATCCCGCCCCACTGCGTCACCTCGAACGACATCACGACGCGTTGCAGGTGATCGGTGTTGTGGTAGACGCTCTCCAGCTTGAGCAGCGCCCCGGTCGCCTCGTCGGTGTACAGGTCGCCGGTGAGGGTGAACGTCCCCGCCTCGTCGATCTTCTGCTGGAGTTCGGCGTTGTCGAAGCGCCGCAGGATGTCGAGCGCTTCCTGGATGCGGGACTCCAGCCGGTAGTGTGTCGCCGCGCGGCCCGCGATCGCGGCGTCTTCCTCGACTTCCTGCGCGACGGCGAGCATTTGAATCCCCTTCGCTTCCAGCCCGTACTCGTCGAAGTAGCCGCTCAGCCCGTCGCGGAGCAGCCGCGCCTCTTCGCTGTCACTGACACACACGAACTGCCCGTTGCCGTTCATCCGGTAGACCGCGCCGTTCCGCGCGTCCGCGCCTCGCGCTTCGACGTAGTAATTCTGCGTCGCGCCGCCGTTCGCCTGGATCTGCGCCAGCGCATTGTTTGCGGCGTCGACCTGCATCGTCACGACCACGTCCCGCGCCAGCGCGCCGGAGAACCCGGTGCCTGCCGCGTCGCCAGGGCTGTCTTGCAGGCGAAGCGTTGCCGCGTAGCCTTCGGTCTGCTGGGCGAGCGTGTCCAGCCCGTCCGACACATGCTCCCACGCGCTTTGATTGTCCAGCTCTTGCAGCAGCTTGACCGCTTCGTCTACCGTCTCGACCACGCTGCGAATATCGTCCACAAAGCCACAGGCCAGCCCGGCAAGCAACAGCGCCGCCGCGACCAGCGTTAACGCCCATTTCGGTCGGTGCATTGCGTCCATTCCTCATCTTGTGTTCAGGCAGATCGCGCCAGAATGCGCGCGACCTGCGTACAAGTTATCACCCCCGGCCGTAGAACGGCAACTGTGCGCGCCCGCCGATTGCCCCGCGACTATCTGACCGCCCGGCTGATTTTGCACATCCCGTTGCGGATTTGTACACTCTGGCCGTTCTGTTGACCGCACGAGAATGGACGCCCGATGATTGGCAAAAAGCTAAGCAATCGCTACGAAATTCAGGAGCTGATCGGTGAGGGCGCCACGGCCGCCGTCTATCGCGGGCTGGACACGCGCCTTCAGCGCACCGTTGCGATCAAAGTGCTGCTTCCCTATGTGGACGATACGACGCGCCAGCGGTTTCAGCGCGAAGCCCTGGCCGCCGCGCGCTTGAACCACCCGAACATCATGGCGATCTACGACGTCGGCGAGGATGACGAGCGGTCGTACCTGGTGATCGAGCACATCGAGGGCCGCCCGCTGTACGCGTTCATCCCCTCGCCGCCAAGCGTGGTGGCCGAGTTTGGGCGGCAGATCTGCCTCGCGCTGGATTACGCGCACCGTCAGGGCCTCGTCCATCGCGACATCAAGCCCGCGAACATCCACATCACGCCGTCCGGCCAGGTCAAGATCATGGACTTTGGGCTGGCGATCAGCGGGGAAACCAAACGCCTGACCGCGATGGGACGCATTATCGGCACGCCCGCCTATCTGTCGCCGGAGCAGGCGCAGGGCTTGCCGCTCGACGGGCGGACGGACATCTATTCGACCGGCATTGTGCTCTACGAGCTGGCGACCGGCGTGCTGCCTTTCGACGCGGACGACATCGGCGTGTTGCTGCTCCAGCAGGTCAAGAAGACGCCCAAGTCGCCTAGCGAGCTGGTGGCGGACATTCCGCGCAGCCTGGAGCAAACGCTGTTGCGGGCGCTCGCCAAGAAACCGGAAGACCGCTTCGAATCGGCCGGGGCGATGGCCGCTGCCCTGGGCGCCGTCATTGCCGAGCAAGAGCGGACGGTCATTCACGGCTCGGTCGCGCCCGATCTCAAGCCGACCGACGCTTCGTTGCTTCCACGGGGCGGGGCGGCGCCGTGTGAGGGCACGATCCGCGTGGTGCTGGCGGACGATCACCGCATCCTGCGCATGACGCTGGCGGTCTACCTCAACGATACCGAGTGCATCGAGGTCGTGGGCGAGGCAGATGATGGGGAGCAGGCGATCGCCCTGGTGCGCGAAAAGCAGCCGGACGTTCTGCTGCTCGACCTCAACATGCCGGGGCGCGGCGGGCTGGACATTCTGCCAGAGATCCGCGCCAGCTTCCCCGATGTACGAATCCTGGTGCTCACCGGGCGCGACGAAGACGCCTACATCATGCGGGCGTTGCGCGCGGGCGCGCACGGCTTCGTCCTCAAAACGACCAACGAGGAAGACCTCGTCCGCGCGGTGCAGGACGTCGCGCAGGGGCATGTCGTGTTGGGGCGGGGCGTCGCGGAACGGGTGGTGCAGGGACTGGTTGGCCGGGGCGCGCCGGAATCTGGCGCCCTGAGCGATCTCGATCGCGCCCTGCTCACCGGGATCGCCGCCGGTCAGACCAACGCGCAGATCGCCGAGCGGCTGCGGCTGTCTCCGGAGCTGGTCGATCAGCAGGTGGCGGCGTTAATGGCGCAACTCGGCGCGTCGTCGCGTGTAGACGCCTCGCTGATCGCACTGCGTCGCGGGCTGATCCTGCTCGACGACCTGCACGACGCCTAGCCGCGCTGCCGGATGCCGCCCATGACTGCCCTCGCTGGCGCGCTCGTCGCGGACGACTCTCCCTGGCAGATTCCGCGTTACGCCCGTGACATGCTGTGGGTGCAGCAAGGCGAGCAAGCCGTCCAGGTACAGGGGGAGCGCGGCGTCTTCACCCTGCCTGCGCCCGCTGATCCGCGCGAGTCGATCGCGGTGGTGTGGGGCGCGCCGGGTGGCCCCCCGCTGGCGATGTGGTCCTTCCCCGAAACGAGCGCGCCGCTGGTCCTCGGGTGGGAAGGTGAGGCGCGCATCGGCGGGTTTGTCGAGCGCATCCACGTGCGGGAGAGCCGCGATCTGGAGCTGGTGATCGCGGAGATCGACGGCGGGCCGCTGGTGCCGGACTATCGCACCCTGCCAGGGCTGGACGAGATGCGCGGCGAGCCCTTCCGGCGCGGGCCAGAGCCAGACCTCGCCACCTCCACGCGCCACACCTATTTCGTCCTCACGCTGGCCGATTCGCTGCTGTCCGAATACCTGTATCACGCGATGGTGAGCGAGCTGGCGGCCAATTGCTTCGCGGCGCTCGGACCGCAGGCAGGCGGCTGGCATGAGATCGTCGGGATGCCCCTGCTGCTCGAGTCGCTGGCGCTGCTCGCACCCGGCTATCGCGTGCGCCTGGGGTGAGGTTTCCCGGCGAGTGCTCGCGTCTTCCTACTCCCGACTGCCTACTCCCTACTCCCTCTTTTTGTTACCCCGTCGCCAGACCGGTGATCGCCAGCTCGGCCATGGGTTCGGCGGGGGGAAGCGGCGCGTTGCCATAGACCATCCGCGTAAAGGTGCGCACCCGCTTGAGGTTATGATCGCTTGCGAGGATCTGCGCGCGGGCGTTGCTGGCGGGGATGTGCATGCGAACCTGCTCTCCCTGCACGGCTTCGAGCGCGGTGCGTAGCAGCCGTTCCGCCGAGGCCGTGCTCCACGCCATCCACGGCCCGATAATGACGCCGCTCGGCTCGCGCCGCGCCAGCAGATAACCTTCCGCCTGCCCGCGCTGGAAGTCTACCCATGCCAGGTCGGGAAACTCGTCCAGCAGGCGCATCAGAATGTGCTGGCGGCGGATGCGGAACAGCACCTTGTCAAGCTGCACGACCGCCTCGAAATCTTCCGGGCGCATGCGCCGGGCGCGCGGCCCGAGATAGGTGCTGGCGCGCCCCTCCCACCGCTCGGTGATCCCTACCTCGCGGAAGCCGAGTGAGGCGTAGAGCGGCCGCCCCGCGTCGGTCGCGTCGAGCATGATCCGCTCGGTCTGCCGCGCGATCAGGTAGTCGAGCGCGGCGCGCATCAACCGGCGGCCGAGCCCTTGCCGCTGCCGGTCCTGCGCGACGGCCAGCCCGCCAATCCAGCCGAGCGCCGTGCCGTAGGGCGTCGTGGTGACGGTTCCGATCACACCGCGTCTCTCTTCCTCAATCAGAAAGCAGCCGTCCGGCGACCACGCTAGCAGGCGCGCCCAGAGGGCCGGTCCGTGCTGCCAGCCGATGCTGTTCACCAGGGCGAGCGCGGCGGGGATGTCGTCCGGCGTCATCGTGCGAAGCGTGCGTACCGGCTCGGTGCGCGGCGCGGTGAGATCTTGCCACTCCATCGTGACCTCAGCTTCCGGATATGCGAGGGGCGTGCTGACCGGCACGCCCCATCCTGTTCACGTGATCGCCTGTGATACGCGCAGACGCGACCCCTTCGCTGCGATTACTGCGGCGTCGGCGTGAGCGTCCAGGTTGGCGTCAGCGTCGGCGCGAGGGTCGGCGTGGGAAACACATCCTGCGGCACGAAGCCCTCGGGTAGCGGCGTCGCGAACGCGTTGGGATCCAGCGTCGGCGTCGGCGCGAGCGTTGGCTCGGGCGTGGCGGTCGGCTGCGGATTGTCCACAATGATATGGACGTCGCGTATCACGTCGCGCCCGAACGCGTCGATTGCGACCAGCCGCAGCGTGTACTGCCCGTTCTCAAGCTGGCGCGTGTCGAACTCGCCCAACACCGACTCACCCTCGGGCCGCTGCTGCGTCTCGACGATCACCGGCTGGCTGAACGCTTGCGGCTGGTGCGAGACGCCGTAGCGGATTTCGTAGCGGTTGAAGTCCGGCATGGTGACCGCGCCGCGAAGCTGGATCGTGCCCTGTACCGTCTGGTTCTCGGCCGGCGAACTGAGCACCACGAACGGGCGCGGATCGTTGGGCGAGCATTCCTCGGTTGGCGGCGGCTGAACCGGCAGTTCCAGCCCGCGACTCGTCGCCCACGACGCGCCGCCGCCATTGTTGATCCAGTCGTACGCGCCGGGGTCGCTGATCGCCACGAAAATGCGCGTCTCGACGTCGTCCTGGCAGTACTGGTTGGCGATCTTGCCCGTGTAGCCGTCGACGCGTAGCTCGCGGAAGATGTCGCGGTCCGCAGCGGGCGGCAGGGCGTTCTGCGCGAAGATCTCGGTGCGGGTGCGCCCCGCGCAGGCTGCGCTCGGCTGCGTGCCGCTGTCGGCGCAGACCTCGACCCGGACGATCCCCGGCGGCTCGGTGAACTGCTGGATCGGCTGGCCCTGGTGGGCGGCTTCCATCACGCGGTTCCAGATCGGCGCGGCGGTGTAGTAGCCGGAAACGCTGCCGCTCACCGGCGAGTCGTCCGTGTTGCCGACCCACACGCCAGTTACATACTGCGGCGTGTAGCCGATTGCCCACATATCGTAGACGTAGTCCGATCCGCTGGTGCCGGTCTTGATCGCCGCAGGACGCCCGCCCGACAGCTCCATCGGCTGCCCGCGCCCGAACTCGGCGGCGCGCGCCTCGTTGTCTGACAGGATGTTTGTGATCAGGTAGGCGTATTCCGGGCTGACGACCTGCAGGCCCTGCGGGCTGGTGTTGGCGCGATAGATCTCATTCCCGTCGCTGTCCTCGATGTAGAGGATGCTGTAGGGCTCGACGCGCCGCCCGTTGTTGGCGAGCATGGCGAACGCCGACACCATGTCGAACGGCCGCACCTCAACCGCGCCGAGCGCCGTCGGCAAGCCCGCCTGCCGCTCGACCGGGTCGCCCAGCGGGAAGGTCAGGCCGACACGCTTCGCCAGCGCGGTGAACCGCTCGATCCCGGTCCGCTCCAGCACCTTGACCGCCGGGATGTTCAGCGAGTTACCGAGCGCATAGCGCACGCTGACCGGGCCGTTGAACGTCCCGTCGTAGTTGCGCGGAACATAGCCGTTAAAGTTGGTCGGGATGTCCCAGATGACCGAGGCAGGCGTCAGATAGCGCCCTTCCTCGTCCGGTTCGAAGGCGGACAGGTACACCAGCGGCTTGATC
>CBINGT010000002.1:0-27888 GCA_966250245.1 uncultured Anaerolineae bacterium | reverse complement strand
CCTCGTGCTGATCGGTATTGTGATCTTCACCTGGCTGCTGATCCAGCGCACGCCGATCGGCTATGAGATCCGCATGATCGGCTCGAACATCAAGTTCGCAGACTACGGCGGCATCAACACCAAGCGCACCATCATGCTAACCATGGCGATCAGCGGCGCCGTAGCCGGTCTGGCCGGGGCGCACCTGGCGATGGGTATCCACCGCAAGCTGATCCTGAACATCTCGCTGGGCCTGGCGTTTGAGGGCGTGGTCGTCGCGCTGCTGGCGCGTAACAACCCGCTGGTCACGCCGTTCACCGGCCTGCTCTATGCTTACCTGCGCACTGGTGCGTTGTTCATGGAGCGCGACGCGAACGTCAGCTCCGAAGTCGTCCGGATCATCCAGGCGGTGGTGATTCTGCTGATCACCGCTGAGGCGCTCGTCGCGTTCTTCCGTAAGCGCCGTGCACGCGTTCGCGGCCAGTTGAGCACGGAAGTCCAGCCATCCGAACAACTGATGGCGACTCCGCCGCAGCCGCCCGCTTAGGAGCACGCTCATGTTTGATACCAGTCTCGTTCAAAACGTCCTTCAAGGTATTTTCAGCGCCGCGTTCCTGGCGTCGATCCTGCGCGTGACCACGCCGATCCTGCTGCCCTCGCTGGGCGCACTCGTATCGGACCGCGCGGGGGTGATCAACATCGGGCTGGAAGGCACGATGCTCGTATCGGCGTTCACGGGGGTGGCGTTCAGCGCCTATTCCTACGAATGGTTCGGCGAAAGCACCGCCCGGATCATCGGCCCGTGGCTCGGGCTGGTGATGGGCGTGGTGGTGGCCGTTCTGCTGGCGCTGCTGCTGGCGGTGTTCCATCTGCGCTTCAAGGCAGACATCATCCTGTCCGGTATCGCGCTGAACATCCTCGGCTCGGCGGCGACGGTTGCGATCATGTTCGAGCTGACCGGCGACCGTGGCAACACGCAGGGCCACCTGCGCAGCATGCGTATGCCGTTCATCCAACTGCCGGATTTCCTCGCCGACATCCCGGTCGTCTCGTTCTTCTTCCGCATCTTCGACAACCAGAGCGTGATGACCTGGATCGCGTTCCTGGCGGTGATCGCGGTCTGGTACTTCCTGTATCGCATGCCGACCGGCATCCACCTGCGCGCGGTCGGTGAGAACCCGGAAGCGGCTGCGTCGGTCGGCATCCGCGTGACGCGCGTGCGCTATCTGGCGCTGGCGCTCAGCGGCGTGCTGGCCGGGCTGGGCGGCGTCCACATGAGCATGGGCTATCTGTCGTTCTTCCAGCGCGACATGACGTCCGGGCGCGGCTTCATCGCCCTGGCGACGCCCTACCTCGGCGGCGGCCACCCGGTCGGGACCGGCCTTGCATCGCTGGTGTTCGGGTTCTTCGACGCCCTGTCGACGCGCGTCGGGTCGCTGGAAATCCCGTCGCAGCTTCCGCAGATGTTGCCGTACATCGCGACCGTCATGGCGCTGGTGATCTACGCGCTGCAATCGCAGCTTGCGGCCCGCGTGCGGACGCTGCGCTCGGCGGAAGGCGCCGGGTTCGACGCGCTGTTCTGGCAGGCGATCCGCCGCCTGAGCGTGCTGCACATGTTCATGGCGATGCTGGCGGTTGGCGGTGTCCTCATCGCGGTCAGCATGTTCTCCGCGCCAGACGGGTTCAAGGGTCCGGAGACGGCGTACCCGCTGGGCGCGATCATCGGCGGCGCGTCGATCCTGCTGATCCTGCTGAATCTGCCGCCGATGGTCAAAGTCGAGCGGATCGGCGATCGCGTCCTGCACGGGGCGGTGGCGGCGATCCTCTCGCTGTGGGTCTACCTGGGCATCCTGTTCTATCTGATGCTGTACACGACCGACCTGCGTGACTCCGCGCTGGTGATCGGCTTCGGCGCGGGGCTGGTGGCGGCGGTCGTGATCTGGCTGGTGCTTGGCGGATACTACCTGCTGACCGGCCACCGGCGTCGCCAGGCGCAACCTGCTTGATGCCGCGCGGCGTTGTGAGTTTTGGGGTTTGAGTGCAGGGCGGCCGCGTGCCGCCCTGTCTGCACCGCAGCCAGACGGGCCACCGCGCGCTGCCTTGCGCGTGCCCGGCGCTGCTTCATCACAGAAGGAGTCTGACGTGTCGGAACTGAAAAGCAAGATTTTGGGCGGGTTGTACGGCCAGGCCCTCGGCGACGCATGGGGGATGCCTGCCTATTTCACCATCGACCAGACGTGGGAAGCCTACGGCGGGTGGATTACCGAGTTTCTCCCCGGTCCTGACGATCATCCGGTGCATTTCGGGCTGCCGCCGGGGCGCATCACCGACGACTCAGAGCAGGCGTTCTCGCTGGCGCGGGCGTTCATCAAGCACGGCGGCGTCAGCCTGGAAGCGGCGGTCGAGGCGATCATCGACTGGTACGATCGCGTCGGCGGAGATTCCTCGCCCTACGTCGGGCCGAGCACCCGGCGCGGCGTGCAAGCGCTCAAGCGCGGCGAAGACCCGCGCCAGACCGGCAACTGGGGCGACACCAACGGCGCGCCGATGCGTATTTCCCCAGTTGGACTGCTGCACCCCGGCGACCCGATGGGCGCGATTGAGGACGCGGCGATCGTCAGCATGCCGACGCACAACACCAACGTCGCGATAGCGGGCGCCAGCGCAGTCGCGGCGGCGATCGCGGTCGGGATGATGCCCGGTGCGACGCTCGACGGAATGATCGCGGCAGGCATCATGGGCGCGGAGATCGGCGCGACGAAGGGCCGCCAGTGGCTCGGTCCATCCGTGGCGCGGCGCATCCGCATGGCGGTCGATATCGCACGCGGCCCCGGCAGCGAGCTGGAGCGCCTGCGCGAGCTGTACGACGTGATCGGGACGTCGCTCTCCGTGCCGGAGACGGTCGGCTCGGCGTTTGGCGTGCTGGCGATGGCGAACGGCGACCCGAAGCAAACCGCGATCTACGGCGCGAACCTTTCCGGCGACGCGGACACGGTCGCGGCGATTGCGTGCGCCATGGCAGGCGCGTTCAGCGGCATTGAGGCGTTCGACCAGTCGATCATCGACGGGCTGGAAGCGGACGAAGTGACCGCCTCGTACAACATTCGCGGGCTGGCGGACGGGCTGCTGGCCCTGATCGAAGGTCGCGGCTGATCATGGCCGGGCACGTGGTTTCCGTCGGCGACCTGGTGCTGGACGTCGTGCTGCCGGTCACGCTGCCGGTAGTCGGCGGGCAGCATCAGGAGCCTGCCTTCCGGCGTGTGGAGCCGGGCGGCGCGGCGAATTTCCTGTTCGCGGCGCGGCACATGGGCTTGCAGGTCACGGCGGCGGGCGCAGTCGGCGCGGATGTCTTCGGGCAGCTCATTCTCGACGCCCTGCGCGACGCGGAGATCGACACGGCGCACATCGTCGCAGTGCCCGGCTCAACCTCGACGCTGGTGATCGCGCTGGCGGATCCCGCTTCCGGGCAGCACGCCTTCATCGGGCACTACGGCAGCGGACCGGACGTGCCCTATCCTGATGGACTGGATGCGGCGCTGTCTAACGCCGATGCGCTGTTCGTGATGGGCTACACCTTCGCCGAGAAGCGGATTGTGCCGCTGGCGCTGCGCGCGCTGGAACAGGCCAAAGCGATCGGGCTGCCGGTTTACCTCGACGTGGGGCCGTTCATGGCGGCCGTTCCGGCGGACCTGGTGGCGCACATCACCGCGCAGGCCGACGTGATCCTGATGACCGAGGACGAGGTCGCGCTGGTGTGCGAGGGCGACACCGGCGACGAAGCGTACGCCCGCCTGCTGGCGCGCGGTCCGCACACGCTGATCGTCAAGCAGGGCGCGTCCGGCTGCGTGATCGTCACGCCTGACGGGCAGACGCGCGTGCCCGGCTATCCCGCTGAGGTGGTGGACACCATCGGCGCGGGGGATTGCTTCGCGGGCGCGTTCCTGGCGGGGCGGCTGAACGGGCTGGATCTGGTCGACGCGGCGAAGCTGGCGAACGCAATGGGCGCGGCGACCGTGCAGAAAGCGGGCGCGGGCAGCAACGCGCCGACCTGCGCCGAAGTGATGGACATTCTGGCGCGCGCCGGGGAGCGGCTGGATTTTCCCTGCCCGTAACCGGCGGCGCATCTCTGACGGGAAGCATAGTGTTGGGAAAGGTGGAATGAGAACATGACGAGGACATTAGACGGCAGCGAAATCCTGGTGTATTCGGCGGAAGTGGCCGACGCGCTGGCGAACTACCAGGCGGTGGTGGCGCTCGAATCGACGCTGATCACGCACGGCTTCGCGTATCCTGACAACGTCAACACCGCGCTGGCGATGGAAGATGCCATCCGCGCAGAAGGGGCCATCCCGGCGACGATCGCGGTGCTCGACGGCAAGATCACGGTGGGCCTCAGCCGCCAGCAAATCGAAGACCTCGCCGCGATGGACCGCGCGAGCGTCCGCAAGTGCTCCCGGCGCGACCTGCCGCTGACGGTCGGCCTGCGCCAGACCGGCGCGACCACCGTTGCGGGCACGATGATCGTCGCGCACATGGCCGGGCTGAAGGTCTTTGCAACCGGCGGGATCGGCGGCGTGCATCGCGGCCACCCTGAAGACGTGTCGGCGGACCTGATCGAGCTTGGGCGCACGCCGGTGACGGTTGTCTGCGCGGGCGCAAAGTCGATCCTCGACCTGCCGCTGACGCTCGAAGTGCTCGAGACGCAGGGCGTGCCGGTGCTCGGCTACGGGACGGACACGCTGCCCGCGTTTTACAGCCGGTCGAGCGGGCTGCCGATCGATCAGCGAGTGGACTCGCCCGCCGAGGTCGCGGCAATCGTCGCGGCGCGGGATGCGCTCGGCCTACAACACGGGACGCTCGTCGCCGTGCCGGTTCCTGAAGCGGACGCGCTGCCGATCGAGGAAGCGGAGCAGGCGATCGCCCAGGCGACACGCGAGGCAGACGAGCAGGGCATCCACGGCAAGGACGTGACGCCGTTCGTGCTGGCGCGCGTGCTGGATCTGACCGGCGGTCGCTCGAAGGTGGCTAACATCGCGGCGCTGGTCAATAACGCTCGCGTCGGCGCGCAGATCGCGATTGCCATTGCGGAAGCAGCCAAAGCCGAGAGGGTGTAATGGCGCGCAAAATCATTATCGACACCGATCCCGGCGTCGACGACACGATGGCGATCTTCTTCGCGCTGCGCTCGCCAGAGCTGGACGTGATCGGGCTGACGACCATTTTCGGCAACGTCCACACCGATCTCGCCACCACCAACGCGCTGCGCCTGCTGGAGATCGCCGGGCGAACCGATATCCCGGTCGCCAAAGGGGCAGACGACCCGCTCGCCGTGCCGTTCAGAGGGCCGGTCCCGTTCGTGCATGGCGACGACGGTCAGGGCAACGTGAACCTGCCCCCGCCGAAGACGCGCCCCATCAGCCAACCGGCAGCGGTGTTCATCATCGAGCAGATCATGGCCGCGCCGGGCGAGATCACGCTGGTGCCGCTCGGACCGCTGACCAACATCGCGCTCGCCCTGCGGCTGGAGCCGCGCATCGCGAAGCACGTCAAAGAAGTCGTGCTGATGGGCGGGAATGTCCTTTGCCCCGGCAACGCGTCCCCCGCTGCCGAAGCGAACATCCACAACGATCCCGAAGCGGCGGACGTGGTGCTCGGTGCGGGCTGGCCGGTGACGATGGTCGGGCTGGACGTAACGCACCAGGTCAACCTGACGCCGGAGCATATTGCACGCTACGAGGCGTCGCAGGATCCGCTGGCGCAGCATGTCGCGCGGATTCTGCCGCACTATCGCGCGTACTTCGAGACGGTCAACCCGGATATGCGCGGCATCTACGTGCACGACTCGTCCGCGGTGGCGTATGTGATCGACCCAACGCTGTTCGAAACGCGCCAGTGGCCGATCCGCGTCGAGACGCAGGGCATCAGCCGGGGCAAGACGTTGCACTGGGGCCTGCCGGACGACTATCCGACGATCCCGCCCGCCTTCAAAGGTCGCCCGCGCGTGAACGTGTGCGTCGGCGTGGATGCGGCGCGGCTGATCGCGCTGGAAACGGAGCGGCTGACGAAGCAAAACTGAGCGGACCGAATAAACCATAGGAGGGCCGATATGTTCACTCGCGGCAACGTCTACCGTCGCCGGCATCTCCATCAGCTTTACGGTGGACAGGAGCAAGGGGGAATCAGCACTCCGTCTGGGCACAACATGATATTCCTGTTTACCAGCGACCGGGGCAGGGAGCATGGTTATCAGGACGGTTGGACTGACGAAGGCACATTCCTATACACAGGCGAAGGGCAGAAAGGCGATATGCAGTTTGTTCGCGGAAACAAGGCCATCCGCGATCACATGCAAAATGGCAAGGAACTGCACCTTTTCAAACAAGCTGGCCCTGCTCACGTTGAATATATCGGCCCAATGGTTTACGTCGGTCATCACTTCAAACTTGGCCCCGATACACAAGGCAACATTCGCCAGTTAATTATCTTTGAGCTACGCCCGCTGAACGAATAGGACGAATGCGGCGCGGGCGCTCTCATGCTGAAATTGGAGCAAAGTTAGCATGACCCGCAAGATGATTATTGACACCGACACCGCCTCGGACGACGCCGTCGCGATCATGATGGCGCTGCAAACGCCCGACATCGAGGTCGAGGCGATCACCATCGTCGCCGGAAACATGCCGGTCGACCAGGGCAGCATCAACGCGCGCTACACCGTCGAGTTGTGCGGCAGGGATGTGCCGGTCTACATCGGCGCGGACAAACCCCTCACCCGCGAGGTCTACCGCGCGTACTTCTTCCACGGTCCCGACGGCATGGGCGGCATGAACTACCAGACCACGCGCCCGGTCGCTGAGGGGCACGCGGTCGAGGTGCTGATCGATACGATCAAGGCGAATCCGGGCATCATTCTTGTGACGCTCGGCCCGATGACGAACGTCGCGCTGGCGCTGGCGCAGGCGCCGGAGATCGTGGAAAACGTCAGTCGCTGCGTGGTGATGGGCGGCGCGGCGTGCACGGTCGGGAACATCACCCCCGCCGCCGAGTACAACATTTGGTGCGACCCCGAAGCGGCGCGGATGTGCTTCCGCTCTGGCCTGCCGATCGAGATGGTTGGCTGGGAGCTGTGCCGGGGCGAGGCGAACCTGTCCGACGAAGATATCCGCTATTGCAAAGAGGTCATCAACACGCCGCTGTCGCATTTCGCGATAGATTGCAACATCTCCGCCCTGCAAACCAACCGCGAGTGGCTCGGCGACCCGGGTCTGGGCCTGCCGGACCCGGTCGCCATGGCGATCGCGATCGACCCGACGATCTGCACGCGGAGCAGCAAGCATTACGTCGACGTCGAGTGCGACGGCACGTACACGCGCGGCATGACGGTCGTCGACCAGCTTGGCGTGACGGCGCATGACACGGCCAACGTCGAGATGTGGCGCCCGCTGCGCGAGAAGGGCGAGCCGTGGGTCACCGTCTGCTGGGAGATCGACACGAAACACTGGAAAGACCTGCTCTACCAGACGATGCGCTAAATGCAGCGAAAGGCAAAGGGAGTAGGGAGTGGAAAATAGGGAATAGCTTTCTCCCCACTCCCGACTGCCTACTCCCTACTCCCGGCTTTTTGGCTGTTCTTCGCTGCTCTTTGCGGCTTTTAACTGCTCTTAGCTTGAGGACGCATGACGAATCGTTACGACTTCCTCGGCGTCGGCGGGCTGGCGGTGGACTGGGTGATCGCCATCGACCAGCCCTTGCCGCTCGCCGACGATAAGGTTCCGGCGCGGCTGGTCGGCAAGCTGCCCGGCGGCTTCATCGCCAACGCGACGTGTGGCGCCGCCCGGCTCGGCCTGCGGAGCGCCTACATCGGCTGGGCGGGCGACGACGCCGACGCGGACCTGCTGGCAGACGACTTCCGGGCACATGGCGTCGACCCGGCCGGGCTGGTGCGCGTGCCCGGCGCGGTGACGCCGTTCACCGTCGTGATCACCGGCACCGACGCCCGCCGCGCGATCCTGCTGCCGGAGTCGCCGCTCTACTCGCAGCCGCTGACGCCCGATCACCTGGCGCTGGCGGAACGATCGCGCGTGGTGTACACCTTCCCGCGCGATGAACAGTGGGTCACGACCCTGGCCGATGCGACGCACGCGGGCGGCGGATGGCTCGCGCTCGACGTGGAGAGCGCCGTTCCGCTACAGGGAGCCGCGCTGCGCGCCGCGATCGACCGCGCGCAGATCGTGTTCGCCCCGCGCGAAACGCTGGCTGCGCTGCACGCGGGTCCGTTGCGCGAAATGGTGCGCCCCGAACAGTGGATCGTGATGACGGGCGGCGGCGAGGGCGCGTGGGGGATCGCGGCGGGAATGGCGGAGCCGGTCCACCAACCTGCGCGGCGCGTGCAGGCGGTGGACACGACCGGCGCGGGCGACTGCTTCCATGCGGCGCTGATCGCGGCCCGGTTGGGCGGCGCGTCACTGCCAGAAGCGCTCGCGTTTGCCAGCGCGGCGGCGGCGCTCAAGGTGCAGCATCGAGGCGCGCGCGGCGGCCTGCCCACTCGCGCCGAAGTCGAGGCGTTCCTGGCGACGTGACTGGGGCAGCGGTGTGCTATAACTTGAGTGCAGCAATTAGCGGTTAGCAATTAGCAGTTAGCTAAAAACAAGAGCGTAAGGGCGCTGAGGCGCAGATTTGCGCACATGCTGGCGCCAGAAGAAGCGTTTTGCCTTTGCTAATCGCTAATCGCTAACAGCTAACCGCTCTACCAGCGCGGCACGTCCGTTGAGTCCTCTGGGCGAGGTGGCGCATGATCGAACACATCACATTCGGCATCATTATCGACGACATTGTGTTTCCCGAAGGCGAAACGCAAATGGGCGTGCTCGGCGGCGGGGGGCCGCAGACGGCGTGGGGCATGGCTGCGGCGCTCGGCTCCGGCGAGACGGTCGGGCTGGTCGCGGGGATCGGCGGCGACCTGGAGCCGAACGTGCTCGGCCCGATGCGCAACGCTGGAGTCGATCTGCGCGGCGTGCGCATCACAGACCTGCCCACACCGCGCGCCTGGCAGACGCTCGAAGAAGACGGCAAGCGCCGCCAGACGTGGCGCGTCCCGATGGAGACGATCCGCCCGCAGCTTGCGCGCAACCTGGACGTGTTGCCGCCCGAATATCGCGAGGCGCGGGTCTTCCACTGGGGCGTGCACCTTTCCGAGTCAGATTGGATCGAATTTGCGCGCAGCCTGCGCCAGCAAGGGCGGCTGATTAGCCTGGAACCGTTCCGCCCGCCCGCGGAAACACCGTCGGACGAGGACCTGCGTGCGATATTGGCCGCGTGCGACGTGTTTTCCCCGAACTGGGAAGAACTGGTGCAGGTCGCCGGAACAGACGACTACGACGCGATTTTGCAGCGATTCCGCGCGCTCGGTGGGCAGGTGCTCGCGGTCCGGCGCGGAGCAGACGGCGCGGACGTGTGGAACCTGCCGGAAGGGCGCGGGGTGCACGTTCCGGCCATCGACACGACGGTTGTGGATGTGGTCGGCGCGGGGAACGCGTTTTGCGGGGCGCTGGTCGCCCGGCTGCGTGACGGGATCGACGAAGCGGCATGCCACGCGAGCGTCGCCGCCTCGTATCTGATCGAGCAGGTTGGCCTGCCAGCCAGCTTGCCGAATCCCGCCGACTACGCGCACCGTCTGGACAAAGCGCGCGCCGGTCGCTCCGAGCTACGGTTGGGCGGCTAGATCGTGATGACCTTGTCCGCGCGCCACTGCGCCTCGATGATGTCCGGCATGCTCCCGGCGATCCCGACCTTGCGGCGATCCAGCAGGTCGAGCGCGGTCAGGCAGGTGGTGCAAACAATCAACTGCACGCCCCGGTCTTCGAGGGCTTGCAGCGTGTTGAGCAGCGGCGATCCGTCGCACGCCAACCGCACGCCGTCCGCGTAGAAGCACACGGCGGCGGGCAGTTTGCCGTCGTCAAGCAGGATCTGGAAATACTTGGTTACAAGCGTTTGCTGCAACTCAGGATACGTCTCTCCCATGCCGTTACGGGTCACCAGGATGACTGTCGAGGGCGTGGAAGGCTGCGAAGAAAGTTCGGCCATGCGTTAAACTCCATCGAACGATTGCGAATCCTTGCGGGCCGCGCGGCCCGGCGCATAATGATAACCCAGGGCGACCGTTCGCCCACCCAAGTCTGGTTTTATTCTGCCAGCCCCTTTCCGGCTGGCCGTTCATTAGAGGACTGAACCACCCATGTCTGATCGCTCTCCTATGCACCAGCAAATCGACACGCTCCCGCAGCTTCTGCGCGACATCGCCGGGCCATTCGACGCGTCGGCGCGCGCTACCTTTGACTTCGAGCTATGCCACTCCGTCAAGCGGATCTACCTCGTCGGCTGCGGTGACAGCTATCACGCCCCGGTCGGCGCGGAGCTGGCGTTCCACCAGCTAACCGGCGTGCCCACGCAGGCGGTCAGCGCGCTGACCTTCGGCCGCTATATAGCTGCGTTCCTGCCGCCGACCGGCCCGCAGACCAACCTGGTGATCGCGGTGTCGGTTTCCGGCGTAGTCAGCCGGACGATCGAGGCGCTGCGGCTGGCGCGTCAGGCAGGCGCGGTCGCCGTCGCGCTGACCGGAGCGCCCAACGCGCCGCTCGCGCAATCCGCCGAGAAGGTGTTCCAGACGACCGTTCCCCCGCTGCCCGACGAGCTGGCCGGGATGGTCGTGCCAGGCGTGCGCTCGTATCTGGCGTCGCAGGTCGCGCTCTACAGCGCCGCGATCCGCATTGGCGAGGTGCGCGGTCACCTGACAACCGCCGACGCCGATGCGCGCCGGGCGGAGCTACGCGGACTGGCGGACGCGCTCGAAGCGACCATTGCCGCCTGCGAGCCGGTCGCCCGTGACCTGATGGCGCGTTGGACCGACATCCCAGAGTTCGTGTACGTCGGCGCGGGGCCGCTGTATGGCGTGGCGATGTTCAGCGCGGCCAAAATGCTTGAGGCGAGCGGCGATCCCGCTATGGCGCAGGAAACCGAAGAATGGTCGCACATCCAGTACTTCGGCACGCGCGCCGACACGCCGACCATCTTCCTCAGTGCGGCGGATCGCGACGCGGACCGCATGGCCGAGGTTGCGCGTGCGGCGCAGTCCATCGGGCGGCGGACGGTTGGCGTGCTGCCCGCGAACGAGCAGGAGAGCAGCCAGTACGTCGACACCGTCCTGCCGGTGCAGGGCGAAGTGGCGGAGATGTTCGCGCCGCTGGTGTACAGCGTCCCCGGCGAGTTGCTGGCGGCGGAGCGCGCGGCCGCGATTGGCGCAGCGTATTTCCGCAACTTCGAAGGCGGGCGAACGGTGGATTGGGCGGACGGTGCCAGCCGCATCCGCGACAGTCACCTGGTCGACACCTTGCGCTAAGCGGGAGAGGCCCCGGTGGCACAGCCCTATCATCCGGCATATATCACCGCCGGTGGCATTTTTATCGACGACATCGTCTTCCCCGACGGGCGAACGGCGATGGGCGTGCTCGGCGGCGGCGTGACGCATTCGGCCGCCGGGATGGTCATCTGGGGGCAGCGACCCGGCCTGGTGGCGGTTGCGGGGCGCGGGCTGCCGCCAGACGTGCTCCTTCGGCTGCGACGCGACTTCGATCTCGATGGGGTTCAGTGGCTGGACATCCCTCAAATGCGCGCGTGGCAGTTGTTCGAGCACGACGGGCGCCGCACCGAGATCTATCGCGTCGAGATCACCGAGCCGTTCATTGTCGGCCCGCAGCCTGAGCTGCTGCCACCGTCCTATCGCGGAGCGCGCGGCATCCACCTGTTGCGCGATGACGGCATCGGCCCGTGGCGCGAGGCGCTACCCGGCATGACGTTGCTGTGGGAGCCAGCCCAGCAGTTTATGACGCCCGAAAACGCGCGCGCCTTCCGCGCCGCCCTGCCATACGTGGACATCGTCTCGCCAAACTGGATCGAGGCGCAGGCCGTCTATGGCTTCGCCGAGCCGGAAACGCTGGTCCGCGCCATGCTCGACGATGGAGCGCCAGTGGCAGTCGTGCGACTGGGCGCGCAGGGATCGATCGCCGGGCGGCAGGGCGATCCGCAGATCGTATGCGTGCCCGCCGTTCCCGTCCCGCACATCGTAGACCAGACGGGCGCCGGGAACACGTATTGCGGCGCGTTCCTGGTCGGCTGGTGCGAGACGGGCGATCTGGCAGAAGCAGCCTGTCGTGGCGCCGTGGCGGCCTCGTTTGCGCTGGAAGTCATCGGCGTGGCCGATCCGCCCGAGAACTACGTCGCGCTGCGCGAGGAGCGGATGCGCGAGTTGATCGGCCGCGTCACCGTGACACACTAAATGGGGAGTAGGGAATAGGGAGTGGGGAGTAGGGGGAACCTGCCTTTCCCTATTCCCAACTCCCTGCTCCCGTTTTTCGGAGGTGCAAACTTGGTCTGGCGCAGCAGCGAGGGCTTTTTCCCGCACGTCACCCGGCCGATGGAACCGGCCGACCGCGAGATCGTGCGCCAGATCGACCGCGATGCTTTCGAGAGGCTCCGGCGCAACGAGCTTCCCGGGCGTCTGAGCCTGCGCACCGCCGAGAACATCGACGCCGCTTTCGAGCGCCCTTATCCGGGCGTCGTGCTCGAAGCACCGCGCGGGCAGGTGGTCGGCTATTGCTTCACGCATGTCTGGGGATCGCTGGGCTGGCTGGGCACGCTCGGGATCGCGCCGGTGCGGCAAGGCATCGGCCTGGGGCGCCCGCTGGTCGCTGCCGGGCTGCGCCTGCTGGAAGAAGCGGGCTGCAGCGCCCTGGCGCTCGAAACCATGCCCGAAAGCGGCCGCAATCTGGCGCTATACACGCGCCTCGGGCTGGAGCCGCGCCGCCTGACGTTGCTATTCGAGGCGTCTCCCCAGGCCGCGCGCACCACGCATTGGGCGATCTGGCGGGACGAGAGCGACGATCTGCGCGCGGTCGCTTCGGCGCTGGTGCCAGGGCTGGATCCGACGCCCGCCGCGCGCTGGCTGTTACATGAGGAGTCCGGCGATACGCTCGTCTGGCGCGATGCGGCGGGCGAGCCGGTCTGCTTCGCCGTGCTGCGGCACGCGCCGCGCCGCCAGGGAAGTCTGCAGGCGTATCTGACCGTCGAGGCAGCCGCCTGCCTGCCGCGTGTCGCAGACGAGTGGCCGCGCTTTCTGGCGGAGATGCAGGCGTACGCCGAGGGGCGCGGGCGGGCCGGGCTGGTGCTGCCGGTCAACGCGGACCAGACTGCTTTGCTGGGCAGCGCGCTCGATGCCGGGATGCGCATCGTGCAGACGCGCGTGCGGATGGTGCGCGGCGGGGCGCTCGGCGGGCCGGACGATCTGCTGATGCTGACGCTCGCCATGTGAATAGTGCCCAAGTGTCCAACTGTTTGGACGCGCGAAATCCGGTATAGTTGCGCGCCATAAGAGCGGCTAGCTGTTAGCGGTTAGCAAAGACCCAAACGGCCAACCTGTGATACATTGCTCTTGGCTAACCGCTAATGGCTAACCGCCAATCGCTGATCAGAAAGGGATCGCCATGCTCGCCAAGCGCATCATCCCCTGCCTGGACGTGCACGCGGGGCGCGTCGTCAAGGGCATCAACTTCGTCAATCTGCGCGACGCCGGAGACCCGGTCGAGCAAGCCATCGTCTATGACCGCGAAGGCGCGGACGAGCTGGTCTTCCTCGACATCACCGCGACGCACGAGGACCGCGCGACCCTGCTCGACGTGGTGCGACGCGTGGCCGACGCGATCTTCATCCCGTTCTGCGTGGGTGGTGGCCTGCGCACGGTCGAGGATATGCGCGAGGCGTTGCTGGCCGGGGCGGACAAGATCGCAATCAACAGCGCCGCGGTCCGCTCGCCGGATGTGATCTCGGCAGGCGCGGAGCGTTTCGGCGTGCAGTGCATCGTCGTGGCGATCGACGCGCGCTGGAACGGCTCGTATTACGAGGTCTACGTCAGCGGCGGGCGCACGCCAACTGGCCTGAACGCGGTCGAGTGGGCGCAAGAGGTCGAGCGGCGCGGCGCGGGCGAAATTCTGCTGACCAGCATGGACCGCGACGGAACGCGCGACGGGTACGACATCCGCCTGACGCGCGCCATCTCCGACGCCGTGAGCATCCCGGTGATCGCGTCGGGCGGGGCGGGCGAGCTGTCGCACTTCTACGACGCGCTGACCGACGGTGGCGCAGACGCGGCCCTAGCGGCGAGCCTGTTCCACTACCGCGAGCTAAGTGTGGGCCAGGTCAAGCGCTACCTGCACGAGCGCGGCCTGCCGGTCCGCCTGGTCGAAGGGACGGGGCAGGATGCCGCCCGCTGATGTGGAGATGGTCATCGCGCGGCTGGCGTGGGACGCCAACGGGCTGATCCCGGCCGTGGTGCAGGACGATGCGACCGGGCAGGTGCTGATGGTCGCGTGGATGAACGCCGACGCGCTGCGCCGCACGCTATCCACCGGCGAGACGCATTTCTGGAGCCGCAGCCGCCGCGAGCTATGGCACAAGGGCGCCACCAGCGGCCACACGCAAGCGGTCACCGGCATCTGGGCGGACTGCGACGCGGATACGCTGCTGGTGAAGGTCCGCCCGGCCGGGCCCGCCTGCCACACCGGCGCGGTGAGCTGCTTTTTCCGCACATTGGAGGAACTCGGTGACTGAGCACGAGCAGTCGATCCTGCGGCGCGTGTTCGCGCAGATCGAAGACCGCAAGGCGAATCCCCGCGCTGGATCGTACACCAACCACCTGCTCGACGCGGGCGAGGACGAAATCGTCAAGAAGATCGGCGAAGAGGCGATCGAGGTCGTGCTGGCGGTCAAGGGGCAGGGCGACCAGCGCGTGATCGAAGAACTGGCTGATCTGGCGTATCACTGCCTCGTCCTGCTGGCGCAGCGCGGCCTCTCCCCGGACGACATCGCCGCCGAACTGGAGCGCCGCCACCGCCCCTAAGCGGGCCAGATTTTGCGCCCACCGCCCGGCGGGACGATCTCGTTAATGCGGATCATCTCGGCGGGCGTCAGTTCCGGCGCGCTGAGCGCGCCGAGGTTCTCGCGCAGTTGGGCGGGCGTCTTCGCGCCGGGAATCACCGTCGAGACTGCCGGATGCGCCAGCACAAATTGCAGCGCAAGCTGCGCCAACGAGCGACCTTCCCCGGCCAGCGGCTGCAGTTTCTCCACCACCTTGAGGTCGTGACGGAAAATCGCGTTCTGATCGGGATCGGTCTGCCAGCTCCGGCGGAAGTCGTTTTCCTCAAACACCGTATCCGCGCTGAACTTGCCGGTCAGCAGGCCCATCCCCAGCGGACCGCGCACGATCACGCCGATGTCATGCGTCTGGCAGTAGGGGAAAATATCGGATTCCGGCGTGCGGTTGAGGATGCTGTAGTCGATTTGCAGGGTCGCGCAGCCACCATCCGCGTTGAACGCTTGCAGATACTCGAAGTCGCTGGTGCTGACGCCGTACGCGCGCACTTTGCCGTCGCGCTGAAGCCGCTGGAAGCCTTCGAGGAAAATCTCCATCGTCGGCTCGCGAAAGCTGATGTGGCTCTGGATGATGTCCAGATAATCCGTTTGCAGGCGGCGCAGGCTGCTTTCCACTCCGGCGACCAGCTTATCGACCGTGTCGTATGCGGTCTGGCGGCGCTCCTGGTCGAACCCCTGCCAGCCGATTTTACTGGCGACGATGAAGCGGTCGCGGCGCCCCTGCATCGCCTGCCCGAGCAATTCTTCGCTGTGCCCGTTGCCGTACACGTCGGCGGTGTCGAAGAACGTCACGCCCGCGTCGAGCGCTGCGTCAATCGTGTCGAGCGTGCTGCGGTCGTCTACCTGGCCCCACTGATCCCCGCGCACGGCCCACAGGCCCAACCCGATCGCGCTCACCTCGATCCCGCTTTTGCCGAGTCTGCGTGTCATGAGCGGCGTATCCGGCATGATCTGGCTCCTTCCCAAAAGTGTCCGCACTCTCTCTGGCGCGCGCGAGCGCTTCCCGCGCGGCACGTCTGTATCAGAATATAGTGCAGAATGGGAATATTGGAGCCAGCAGCTAGCAGTTAGCAGTTAGCGATTAGCGAAAAGCAAAAAACGGAAACGCATACCCGATCAGTGCTTTGGCTCAGAAGCAAACAGCGGAGACTAACCGGTCTTTGCTCTTGCTAACCGCTAAAGGCTAACCGCTAATCGCTTAATTGCTAGTCGCTCCAAACAAGCCCTAACCCCGCGTTGACGTCGTCCACCACATGATCTGCGACCGCTGCCAGCGCGGCGCGCTTATCTGGATGCGGGGAGACGCCAATCGCCCGCGCGCAGACGTCCAGCCCGGCGGCCTGCAACATGCGCGCTGCAGACAGCGTGGCGCGGATCCCGCCGGTCGCGTCCTCGAAGACGGTCACGTCCACCCGCCGCCCGCGCAGAGCCGCGAGCGGCCCTTCCAGGCGGCCGTCTTCGGCCAGCGCCGCCGCCGCGAGCAATGACGCAGGCTCGTCGCCCGATGTCGCCGCGCCGATCGCGGCCAGCGCCTGCACCGGCGAGGGCTTGACGTACTCAGCGGGGCTCCGGCCACGCTGGCGCGCCAGCCAGCCGACGCTCCCCTGCGCCATCAGCGGAATCTGCCCGTCCAGGCCGAGCAGTTCCAGCGCCAGCTCCGCCTCGGGGGAATACACATTCTCGCGGACCCGCTCAGTCCTCACCGGGGGAAGGCTCGGCCGCGCAGTGAAGATCGCCGCCCCGTGACCTGGCTCGGCGCTCCACGCCAGCAGACGATCGCGCATCTCCGGAGAAAGCAGCGGCCGGTCGTGGGTGGAAAGCGTGCTCTCGCGTTCGAGCGGCGCGGGCACGCCATACGCCTCGGTGTAGCGCGCGCTGCCGAGCGTGTGCGTCTGGAAGATGCGCGTCGTGGGCGTGTCCATCGCGTAGACGTCCGCCAGCAACGCAGACAGCAACGGCAGGTGATCGGCGGTGGGCTGGCTTATCAGAGCGAGGTAGCGCGCAGCGGGAACGTCTTTCGCGTCTTCGGGCGTCGCGTCGAGGATCTGCCGGGCGAGCGCGGCGTAATCGGGCCGGTTCAGCGTCAGGCGTGCGTCGCGGATCGCGGCGAGCGTTTCCTCAAGCGTGGCGCGCCGCAGCGCCGGATTCGCCGCGAGTGCGTCGGTCAGCAGCGCCGCCACGCAGATCGCGCCGGAGTCCCATTCATTCGTGATGCCGCACGCCTCGAAGACCGCGATCTCGTCCTCGGTGGGCGCGTAATCCGGCTGGCCCATCAGGTCGAGGAAGTAGCCGACGGTGGCCCGCAGCGCGACTTTGTAGCCGACCGGGTGAACCAGCACTCCGTCAACATCAAACAACAGCACAGTATGGGTGGGCGTCATAGGGCGGCGTCAGGACGTCGTCTGCTGTGCCCGCTGGGCGCGATAGGCTTCGTACGCGGCTTCGTCCACCAGCTCGCCGCCGTAAATCTGGGAGCCGGACAACTGGCGTTTGTTGTCAAACGTCAGGTGCGCCTCAATGCGATCGAAGCTCTTTTCGCCGACGATCACCTTCCGCACGTAATAGCCGTCGCCGTCTTCGCTTAGCGACAGGTCGTTATAGAGGTGGATGCGGACCCGGATCACCTCGCCGGTCCGGTCGGACCGGACGTAGATATACAGCGCGTCTTTGTCGCCGCGACTGCCGCCGCCACCGCCAAACAGCCGTTTCAGAAAATCCACTGGTATACCCTCCTGCACGCGCCGATGTGCGTCTAGGATACCACACCGCGCGCCCCTCAGCGACCGGACGGACCTGCAAAACGGTTTTCCGCAGCGGATGAATTGCGGCTATAATAAGCACCGGTTCGGACTGCTCTCGGCACACAGCAGCCCTTGTCAGGGGGGCCGCGCAATGTTATAATGCGTGCATCTTCGGGCGCGTAGCTCAGCTGGTTAGAGCGCACGGTTCACATCCGTGAGGTCAGGGGTTCGAGTCCCTTCGCGCCCATCGCAAAGCCCGAGAGAAGATGCCGCAGACGCGTTCGCAGTCCTGGCGGCATTTTTGTTTTGGAGCATTTCGTTGAGGCAACCGGCCGCTTCATCTTCCGCGCCGCATCCGTTGGACCGCGCGCTATTTTGGCTGCGATGGGTCTTCATCGGCAGCGTGGTCGTGCTTGCCCTGGCGGACGACGCGTTGCTAGACGGTATGATCATCGACCGGATGCGGCTATTCGGCGCGCTGGCGATCGCAGCGCTTGGCAACCTGGCGCTCGGCGGGCTGGCGCTGAGCAAGCGGCTTAGCGATCGCGTCCTCGGCGGGCTGGACGTGCTGTTCGACAGCGCGCTCGCAGGTCTTTTTTTGTGGGTCTATGAGGGCGTCGGGCTGCCGTTGCTCCTGCTCGGCACGCTGGCGATCTTCGACGCGGCGTTTCGCTTCCGCTGGCGAGGGATCGCCATCACCCTCACCCTGCTTTCGCTGGCGACGCTGGCCGCCACCAGCCGCCTGACGGCGCTGCCCCAGACCCGCGCGACTTACCTCGGCTTCACCCTGATTTTCCTGGCGATCCTCGGCGTGCTCGGCGCCGTTTTGCGCTCTGGCGGGTGGTCCTGGCGCCGCCGCGCGCTGGACGAGCTTGAGAGCGAAGCGATCCGCCTGCGAACCACGCGCGAGCGCACGCGGGCGATCTACGAGCTGGCGAATACGATCAGCGCGTCGCTCGATTACCGGCGCGTGCTCGAAGCCGCGCAGGACACCGGCGAGCTGCTTCTGAGCAACGACGACGGCCAGCGAGCGCGGGTGGTCAGCGCGGCGCTGCTGTTTCAGGGCGCGGAAGACAAGCTCCGCGTCGTGTCGTCGCGCCACCTGACGCGCAGCGACGAGCAGGTAGAGATCGAAGGCCAGCGCGGTATCCTGGGGCTGGCGCTCAAACAGGCGGAGCCGGTCTTCGCCGGAGAGGCGCTGCACGATCCGGAGCTACGCTATTTCGCCGGATTTCAGGACGCAAAATCGCTGCTGGTGATCCCGCTGCGCTCCGGTTTCGAGCATTACGGCGTGCTGGTGTTCGGCTGCGACAAGCCCAACGCCTTCTCTGAAGAACACGCGGAACTGCTCAGCGCCATCGGCACGCAGGCAACGCTGTCGCTGCAAAACGCCGTCCTGTACCAGACGCTGCTTAACGAAAAGGAAAAGATCGTCGAGGTCGAGGAAGACGCGCGCAAGAAGCTCTCCCGCGACCTGCACGACGGCCCCACGCAGAGCGTTGCGGCGATCGCGATGCGCGTGAACTACATCCGCCGCCTGATCGAGCGACAGCCTCAGCAGGCGATCGAAGAACTGTGGAAGGTCGAGGAGCTGGCGCGGCGTACGACCAAAGAGATCCGCCACATGCTGTTCACGCTGCGCCCGCTGGTGCTGGAGTCGCAGGGGCTGGCCGCCGCGCTCGAACAGCTTGCCGAAAAGATGCGGGACACGCACGGCGTCGAAGTCGCGCTCCAGACGCAGCCGGACGTCGAGATGTACCTCGACACGCACGCGCAGGGCGTGCTGTTCTACATCATCGAAGAGGCGGTCAACAACGCGCGCAAGCACGCCCAGGCGCAGCAGATCACGGTACGGCTCAGCAAGCACGACGCGTACGTGCTGGTCGAGGTGGAAGATAACGGTGTGGGGTTCGACGTGGACGAGGTCACCGCAGGCTACGACCGGCGCGGCAGCCTGGGGCTGATCAACATGCGCGAGCGGGCGGAGCTGATCGAGGGCAACCTGCGCATCCAGAGCGCGCCCGGTCACGGCACGCGCATCTCCGTGATGATCCCTCTGCGTGCGGGCACGCTCGACAACCCTGCCGCCGCCCCGCCGCTGGAGCTTCGCGGGCGCCGCGCGCGCGACAGAGCAGCCAGGAACAGCTAGGACAGCAAGGAACAGCAAAATGCAGCGAGAGCGATCGGTCGCCTTCGCTGCTTTTTTCTGCCTCTAGCTACCCTGGGCGGTTATTTGCTTCTCGTCGCTCAGATCACAAACGACAGAATAACCAGCACCGCCATGAAGGCGACTGCCAGGATGCCCATGTTCCGCAGGTCACTCATCACATAGGCATATTGCGCGTGCAGGTCCGTTGTGGTGGGAACTTGGCGCGGCGCGCTAGCGGCGGGCGTTGCGACGGGCGCTTCCTCGCGCTTGCGGACGATCGGGCCGGTGGTGCCATATAGCTCGCGGCGGGCGCGCGCCAGCGTTTCTTGCGAGAGGTTCGGATTACGCTTCTTTTTAGCCATAATGGCCGGATTGCTCCTGAGATTTCTTCAACAACAAGCGAACGGTGCGCGCCTAAAACGACTCGCCCACCAGATCGGCGAAGACGACATAGCGCTGAGTGTCTACCCGGTAGGGGTGGCAGGTGATCAACGTGACGGTCGGCCGGTTCTGGTGCGCCAGCACCCACGTGTCCGACGGATTGACGATGTGCGTCTCGCTCACGACATAAGTATACCACTTGCCGTTGTCGGCTTGAACGCGCACTTCGTCGCCCACTTCCAGGTTTTCGAGATAGCGGAAAATCTCGCCGTAAACGTCGTTATGCGCGGTCAACACCATGTTCCCGTTCTCGCCGGGGTTGGCGCTGTTCAGGTAATGCCCGACGCCCTTTTGCAGCGCATACCAGTCGTCACCGCCGTAGATGGCCGCGTCCACGCCGATCGCCGGAATCACGATGCGCGTCGGGCTGGTGGGCTGCGGCGTTGGCGGGGCGGCGCGGGGAGCCACTAGCTGCGATGCCGCCGCCGGCCGGATGCTGGCGGGAAGCTCGTCCAGGTTGAACTGGCCCGCGCGCGACGTGTCCGCCGGGGAATAGTGCCCGCCCGGCAGCACGTACTGGGCGAGGTCGATCGTCAGCTCCGGGCGCGGCGTCGCGGTGGCGCGCAGAGCGGCGGCTTCCTGCTGAATTTCCGCCGACTTCTGATCCAGCGCTTCGATCCGCCTGTTCTCGGTCGCGATCAAATAGCCGCCGTACGCCAGGATCAGCACGATCCCCACCACGCCGACAACCTCAATTGCTAGCAGTAACTTGTCCCACGCGCCCCGCACGCGCGAGCGCCCCTTGCCGTCGGAAGCGGGCGCCGGGGCTGGCTCCTGGCGCCGGGGCAGGATCGGCAGCACCAGGTCTTCGTCGTCCTCGCCCTCAAAGCGCGGCAATTCGTCCGTCAGGTCGTAGGTGACCGGTGGCTCCGGCGGGGGAAGGGTAGCCGCGGCCTCGTGCTGCTGAGGCGGGGGAGCAGGCTCGGGCGCGGGCGGCGCGTCGTCCGCGAGCGTGACCGGTAGGCGTCGCCCGCGATCGTCGTAGCGACGCAGGCGCTTGAGACGCTCCTCGCGCTTGCGAATGGCGAGGATGCGCTCCAATTCCTCGATCGACAGCTCGTCTACTGGGCGTTTGTCACGCATGGAGAACTCAGTCTTAGCGGTTAGCCGTTAGCGATTTGCCAAAACCAAAGGCTGCATCGCTACTGGCCGACCGCGCTCACTATTCCCAATAATCCAATGCTTCTACACGTCGCCAACAAGTATCCAGCCACGCCCTGCTAAGCACCAGCTTTTAGCTTTAGCTAACCGCTAATTGCTAACCGCTCGCTTTTCCGCGATCGCGAACACCTCACGCTCGAAGAACCAGCGGAACGGCGGCCAGCGGAACAACGCGGCGCGCAGCGTGTCCAGCACGATATTCTCGCGGCGATCCTGCGGCGGCGAGTCGAGCCACACGTGGCTGTCAAACCCGGCCTGGCGCAGCACGCGCTTCAGGCTGAGCATCGACTGCTCGTTGACATGCACGTCCTGGTTGTGCTCCACCAGGAACCGGCGCGGATCGGCGGGATAGGCCGCGCCCTGGCCCATCAGCGTGCGCACGCGGCGCACCACCGGATAGGCGTAGCGGTCGTACCACACATTCGGCGCGGTATGGATGATCAGCCGCCCGTCATCCTTCAGCACGCGACGCGCTTCCTGCAGCGCGGTATGCAGCTCCCAGGGGTGCAGATGCTCCACAATGTCGAACATCAGCACGCGGTCGAACGCCTTCGACGGAAACGGGAAGCGCTTGGCGTCCGCCTGGACCACCGCCGCCGTGCCGGGCAGCGCATCCTTCTCTTTGCTGAGCAGCGCGCGGGAGAGCTTGATCGCGGCGTGCGCGTAGTCGAAGCCGTAGGCGTGCGCGCCGAGCCGCGCGCAGTGGCGGACGATCTCGCCGCGTCCACATGCCACGTCGAGCACATTCATCCCTGGCTCGACCGCTGCCAGCGCGAACGCCGCTGCCAGCCGCCGCGAAAGGTTCTCGCCGTCGCTCTGCAAGAACGCCTCGTACCCTTCGCAGGCCGTCAGGAAGTATTCCTCAGTGTACAGGTCGGGTGAAACAGGTTGAGGCTGGTCAGACAAACCGCTTTCCTCGTTTCCGCGTGTTGCTCGAATTATACAAAGCGTAGCAGGCAGGCGCTAGGGCGCGCGGCCAAGCCGCTGGCGTACCAACCCGCGAATCCAGCGCCATTCCTCAAGCCCCAGCCACGACGCGAGCGCGCTGTACGCCAGCAACCCCGCGCCGCCCGCGCCCACCACGATCAGTAAATGGCCGATCCAGTTCCCTGGCAAGACCTCGCCCAATCCGGCGGCGACCGCCCACGTCAGCACGCCCATCCCCGCCGCAGCCAGCGCCGCGCGCCCCGTCGTGCGGAGCAGATGCTGATCGCCATCGCCGCCCAGCGCGCGCCACAACAGCCACGCCGAAACGCCCGTATGGATCAGGTGCTTGACAGAATCCGCGATCATCAGCGCGAAGAAGCTGTACCACGGCAACAGCCCGATCGCGACCGCCATGTACGCTGCGAGCGAGATCACCCCGACCAGCGCGGGCGTCAGCGTGTTCTGCCGCGCGTAGAACGCGTAGACGAGCAGCAGATCGACTGCCGCGAACGGCAGCCCCAGCAAATACAGCCGCAGCGCCAGCGCGGTGAGCGCCGTGTCTGTCGCGTTGAACTTGCCGCGCTCGAACAGCAGCGCGACGGTCGGCTCCGCCAGCACGAACAGCCCCACCGCCGCCGGGATGATCAGCACCAGCGCCAGCCGCAACCCCTGGCCGAGCGTCACCTTGAACGGGCGCAGCGCGGAGTGAGCGGCCGCCTGGCGCGAGAGCGTCGGCAGAATCGCCGCCGATATCGCGATCGCCACCAGCCCCTGCGGGAACTGAATGAGCGTCGTCGCCCACGACATATACGAGATGCTGCCCTCGCCCGTGCGCGACGCGAGGTTGTAGCTGAACGGCCGGTTCACCAGCACGTCGAGCGCCAGCGTGCCCATCACCGGCACGTACAGCACCGCGATCCGTCGCAGGCCGGGGTGGCTGAGCGCCCCACGCACGACGATCCGCAGCCGGGCGTCGCGCAGACCGGGCGCCTGCAACAGCATCTGCACCAGCGCACCGATCAGCCAGCCGAGCGCGACCGCCGTAATGCCGAAGGGGCGATAGAGCAGCAGGGTGACGAGGACGATGGTGCCATTGAAGACGGTCGAGGCGAACGCGGGCCAGGTGAAGCGCCGCAGCCCGTACAGCAGCCCCGACAGCACCGCGAACAGGCTCAGGAACAGCAGCGCGGGCGCGGTGACCCGCAGCAGATCGGTCGCCAGGGAGATGACTTCGGGCGCGGCTTCGCGGTCGGCGATCAGCCCGATGACCTGCGGCGCGAACACTTCCAGCAGCAGGACCAGCCCGGCGAGCGTGACGACCACCACGCCAAGCAGGCGATTCACCAGGTCCCACAGGTCGCGCCGATTCTCGCGCACGGCGTAGGCGCTGAGGACCGGGACCAACGCCGAATTGACGTGCCCGCCAATCAGCAGGTCGTACAGCCCGCGCGGGACGATGATCGCCAGGTTGAACGCATCGACCGCCGCGCCGGGGCCGAACAGCGCAGTGAGCAACATCTCGCGCACCAGCCCCAGCACGCGGCTCGCCACGTTGCCCAGCGCGATCACGCCGGTCGCGCGGACCATCCCTGCCGGGGGCGCGTCGGAGTCTGTCGAATCTGCTGGGGTAACGGCGACCGGCTCGCCGAGAACTGTCATGCTGCTCGCTCGATTCCATTGCACGCCGGGCCAGCGCCCGGATCGCGCGCTTACTCTACCGAGCGCGCAGCGAATGCGCTAAAAGATGTGCCGATTGTCAAAAATCTTTTGAGATAAGCGCGCCACTTGCCGGGGAACCCTCACCCCCTTAACCCCCGGCCCCTTTTTCCCCTCTCCACGCGTGGAGAGGGGCCAGGGGTGAGGTTCAGCCCCCCATCGCCAACCCCTGCCCCCACCCCCAAATGAGGGAAGGGGAGCGCGAACCCCGTTTTTTTCCTTCCCTCCTTGTGGGGGAAGGAAAGCCGACCGAAGGTCGGAAGGATGGGGGGAAAGATTGTCAATCGATCCCTCAAATCGAGCGCGAGACGCTGTGGATGCCGGACGCGCCGCTCGGCATGGTGGGGCGGCGCTCCTCGATCTGTGGCGTGCCGTCGCCTTCAAAGCAGCGCACCGCGAAGGTGTGCTCGCCCGGCGAAAACGGCCAGTGATAGCGCCAGATGACCCACGTCGTTTCGGACAGCGGATCGCGTAGCTGCGCTTCGACCCACTCGCCATCGTCCACGCGCACCTCGACCTTCGAGATGCCGCGTGCCCCTGCGTGCGCGATGCCGCCGATCGGGATAATCGGATCGCCCGTGTCCGGATCGGTGTAGGCGTCGTCCGTCGCCACCACATCGATCACCGAGGTCGCTTTCATCCGCGCCGTCTCGTCCCAGCCGCGCACCACCCAATAGCCTTCTTCGTACTCGCCGGACACCTCGATCTCGGTAATCCACTTCGGCTGCTTCATCCCGTACCGGTCGGGGATGTAGATGCGCAGCGGATAGCCGTGCTGGGGGAGCAGCGCGATTCCGTCCCACTGATAGGTGAGCATCACGCGCGGATCCTCGTTGACGATGCTCAGATCGACCGTCTCGTGGAAGCCATCGGCGGAGCGCACGATCAGATACCTCGCGCCGGATTGCACGCCCACGTCGTCCAGCACGTCGCGCAGGCTGACGCCTGTCCAGCGGGTCGTGCTGGTCAGGTCGCCCGCAACGGGGTTGGAGATGCACGCCAGCGTCACGTACTGGTCGCGGGACTCGTAGCGCGAGGTCAGGTCGTCCAGTGTCAGCTCGACCGGCTGGTCAACCATCCCGTGAATCCGCAGCCGCCATTCGCTCCCGTCGATCTCCACTGGCCGCGAGTTAATGTCGATGCGGTAATGTTGCTCCAGCGGCGTGTACTCGGGGCGCGTGCCGGGCACCGGCTGGACCGCCGCGTTCGTATTGGGCAGGTCGTCGGGCATATTCTCGGTGGCTTCGCGCCGCGCCGCGACCGTCGCTTCGAGGTCCTGCTCCGCGAGGTACGACAGCAGCTCGCCCACGCCCGCGCCGATCACGGTGATTGCCGCGCTGGCGCCGCCCAGCCGCACGATGAACTGGCGGCGGCTGAGGCGTTCGGCGGCGGGCTGCTCTGCCGGGCGGAAAATCTGATCGCGGGGCGCGCGCTGTTGGGGATAAAGCCGGTAAAACGCCAGGCTGAGCGCAGCGCCCCACACCAGGAACGCGATCCCCAGCCACAGCACGGCCATCCCCTCGGACGCGACCTCAGTGAACGCGGCCCCTTCGCCATAGAGGATGTTGCGCGTGATCAGGATCAGCGGCACGCCGACCGCTGCCCCGGCGATCAGCCCCGGCACATAGCGCGCGCCCTCGTCCAGCCGCACGTCTAATGCGCGCAAAATGGCGAACAGCACGGCTCCCACGGCAGCGTCGATCCCCAGGAAGGACAGCAGCCCCATCCAGTTCTCGATCGTCTTGGCCGTGCTCGACGTCTCACCCAGGTCGTACTCGCGGATGACGGTCACCATGCTCTCGATCACCCGCGTGACCACGTCGCCGGGCAGCACGCGCCCAAGCCAGTCAAAGAGCGTATACGGGACGAACGGAAGATTAAAGAGTTGATCGGCCAGGTATAATACGGCGAGGAAGGGCGCGGTGAGCAGCAGGCCCACCAGCGCGCCGGTCAGCAGGGCGGTGGTCGTGCGCATGAGTGGGGCCCTCATCTGATGGTGGCGGTGGTTTTCAGTATAGTCGATTTTCTCCCTCACAGTTTTATAGGAACTTTAGGGTTAGATTAGTGATTGCATAAAAACGGATGGACCAGCCAGCAGGCGGTGACGCATATCCCGATGATTGGCTCGACGACGAGCAAGGCGAACGCTGCGCGCAGTTGACGGTCGTCGTGCTGGATCACGCGCCGCTGCTGGCGCGTCCCCGACTGGCACGCGCCGTCTTCGACGCGATACGCGCCAGCGCCGAGGCCGCGCCGGGCCGTCTGTGGGGCGCGCTGGTGATGCCGGAACTGGCGCGCGTGATCGTCGGGCCGGGGAGCGTCTCCGCGCTGGATGCGTACGTCACGGCGCTGAAGACGCACACGGCGGATCGCGCGCTGGCGATCATCCGCCGCGCCGACGACGACACGCTCGACGCCGTGCTGCGCTACTCGCCGGTATGGGGCGGCGCGATTTACCGGGTCTGGCAGGCGGGCTATCACATGCAACCGCTGTGGAGCGAGTACCGGCTCAGCAACGCGCTCTATGCGCTGGCGCAGCATCCGGTCGAGGCAGGGCTGGCGCGCTCGCCGGGCGAGTGGCCGTGGCTGTGGCTGGGCGACGTGTGAGCAATATCACTTGCACGGCAGCGCGGCTCTGCGGCACAATGATGCCGCGCCAGAGCAAATTCTTAGACGGGGAAACGGCATGTCGAAAAAAGTTATGGTCAGCGGCTGCTTCGACCTGCTGCACAGCGGGCATGTGGCTTTCTTTCAGGAAGCGGCTCAATTCGGCGATCTGTACGTCGCGCTCGGCTCGGACCGGACGGTGTACGAGCTCAAGGGCACGCCGCCGGTCAACTCGCAGGACGAGCGGCTGTTCATGGTCAAAGCGATCCGCTGCGTGAAGGACGCGTTCATCTCGCGCGGATCGGGCGTGCTCGACTTCGCGCCGGAATTCGAGGAACTGAAGCCCGATATTTTCGTCGTCAACGAGGACGGGCACAGCGCCGAAAAGCAGCGTTTTGTCGAGTCGCACGGCGCGGAGTATGTCGTACTCAAGCGCAAGCCCTACGCCGACCTCACGCCGCGCTCCACCACAGCCCTGCGCTCGAAGATCCGCATCCCGTTCCGCATCGACCTGGCGGGCGGGTGGCTGGATCAACCGTACGTGTCGAAGCATTATCCCGGCGCGGTGGTCACAATCTCGATCGAGCCGACGCTTGATTTCAACGAGCGCAGCGGCATGGCGACCAGCACGCGCAACGCCGCGATCGAATTGTGGGGTCCGCGCCTGCCCGCCGACAAGCCAGAACGCCTCGCCAAAATCGTGTTCGCCTATGAGAACCCGCCCGGCAAGCAGGAGATCTCCGGCTCGCAGGACGCGATCGGGATCGTCTTTCCTGGGCTGGCGTATTCGTACTATAACGGCGACTATTGGCCGGAGCGGATCGAGCATGTGATGGACGGCGACACGCTGACTTTTGTCGAGCAGTCCTTACAACTGGTCGCCATCGGCCCGCGCGAGGATAACTTCAACGTGCTGTCCGATACCATCTTCGACCGCGAGCGGGCCAAGGCGCTCGCCGACGCCGCCGACGACCTGTGGGAAGCGACGCTGGCGCACGACTTCGCGCGGTTCGGCGCGGCGATGCGGCGCTCGTACGAGGCGCAGATCGCGATGTTCCCCCGGATGGTGACGCCCCAGGTCGCCGCGCTGATCGACCAGCACCGCGACCACGCGCTCGGCTGGAAGCTCTGCGGCGCGGGCGGCGGGGGCTACCTCGTCCTCGTCACCGAGCAGGAAATCCCCGGCGC
>CBINGT010000001.1:0-34751 GCA_966250245.1 uncultured Anaerolineae bacterium | reverse complement strand
CGGTTCCAGCGCGGCCAGCGCCTCGCGCCCGCGCGCCGACAGCCGGTAGACGCCAGGAGACGTCATCTCGGCGAAGCGGCGTGTGACTAGCGCGCGGATCGCTTTGCCAAACGCGCGCTCGCTGAGGCCGGTTTCCTGCGCGATCTCTCCGGCGGCGGCGTTCTCGCGCTCAGAGAGAAAGCGGATCACGGGTATGGCTTGCGGGGGCAGTTTTTGGAATTCGTCTATCACGGGGCACCGTTCCGGGTCTTACTTCGCAACAATCCACTATAGCGCGTGTGGGCAAGAGCGCACAATGTCAAAAAAGTACCAGCGGGCGCGCCGGGCATTCGAGGCGTGTGCCTCTCCCCGGCGGCCCGCTGGCATCACCAGACGGCGGAGTCGCGCTTAGCGAACCTTCACGCCGCCACGGACAGGGGTCTCGCGCCGGTAGTCGACCAGCCAGCCGTGACGCAGCGGATCGCTCATCACCAGGCGGTCGAGCGCCTGCGTATCGTACCAGCGACGCACGGTGTCGGTCACCAGGCGCGCGTAGCCTTCCTCGTCAGACCAGTTCGCGCCGCGCTGCTCCAGCAGAGCGCGCAGTTCTTCCTTGGCCTCTTCGATGCGGGCGTTCAACGCCTCGATCCGGCGGTTGTTCCCGCGAATGGTATCGACCAGCTCAGCAATGCGCTGATCGAGCAGTTCAAGCACCTCGGGCGACAGTTCCGTCGCGTCAGGCGCAAAAGGCGCAACCATGATGTTTACCTCGATCAACTCTCCTGCAGGATTGTCCCGTCAGCGCCGGAGCAAAGCCGCTCCAGGCGGACTGATGGACGCTCTTATCATAGTCGATCAAGGTTAGAATCAGATTATCGCGCGCGTTAGAAGCGTATCAGTTTTCCCCGTGTGGCTCACTCGCGATACACCACGCGGAACCGCTCACACACCACCGGCATTGACTCGTCAAACGTGCAGCCCAGCCGCTCGCAAGCGCGCGTGAAAAAGCGCCGGTGTCCCTCGTACCAGTACTGGTACGAGCAGTCACCCTCGCCTTCGTCGTACGCGAACTGTTCGTCTACGGTGTTGAACGGGCGGACGGTCACTTCGGTCGTCTCGATGATGCACAGCGGCGTGCCATCCCCGGCGGTGATCACGCTGAGGTCGCCCACTTCGGGTACCGGTTCGCCTTCCGCCTCGTACTCCGCCAGCAGGCCG
This sequence comes from uncultured Anaerolineae bacterium, assembly GCA_966250245.1. GTDB lineage: Bacteria > Chloroflexota > Anaerolineae > Aggregatilineales > Aggregatilineaceae > DYGX01. Next base: position 33,554 of record CBINGT010000001.1, on the reverse strand, counting down.
CACGTTGCCGTCTTCACGCCTTGCTCCACCAGCCCGCCAAGCTCGTCGGCCATCTCAGAGCTGTCGCCGAAGCTCCACGCCGAATGCTCGTCCGGCACGGGGGAGCCGGGCGGCAGCGACGCGAGATACCGCTCCCAGAAGGCGTCGACTTCGGGATCATAATCGGGATCGTCGTCTTCCCAATCGTCGTAGTCAGCCTCGTCATCGTAGTAGGGATCGAAGTCATCGTACTCGTCAAAAGACATCGGAGATGCTCCTATGGGTCGCGGGAAGCAGCGGCTAGCCAGCTTCCAGCGTCTCGATTAGCTCGACTTCCAGCCGCCGCAGCTCGTCGGACATCAGGGAAACTGCGCTGCGCGGGCGTGGCAGGTCGACGGTGAGGATCTTGGTAATCCGGCCGGGCCGCGCGCTGAAGACCAGCACCCGGTCCGCCAGGTAGACGGCCTCTTCGACGTCGTGCGTGATGAACAGGATCGTCTTATCGAAGCGGTGCCATATCTCCAGCAGCCAGCGCTGAAGCTCGCGCCGCGTCAGCGCGTCGAGTGCACCAAATGGCTCGTCGAGCAGCAGGACGCTCCGCCCGGTCAGGAATGTGCGCAGCAGCGCGGCCCGCTGGCGCATCCCGCCGGACAGCGTGTCAGGATACGCGTTCTCGAAGCCTTCCAGCCCAAACAGCGGCAAGAACTCCCGCGCCCGGCGCCGCGCCTCGCGCTTCGGCACGCCGTCCAGCTCCGGCCCGAGAATCACGTTGCCGAGCACTGTGCGCCAGGGGAGCAGCAGATCGCGCTGCGGCATCAGGCCGACTAGCCCCGTCCGCCCGGCAACCGGCTCGCCATCGATCAGCACTTCGCCACTGTCCGGCTCGGTCAGGCCCGTGATCAGGTTGAACAGCGTGCTCTTGCCGCTACCGCTCGGCCCGATGATGGTCACAAACTCGCCAGGGCGCGCGGCAAAGCTGACATCCGCCAGCGCCTGAACCGCGCGCCCATCATCTCGAAACGTCTTGCTGACAGACCGCACCTCGATACAAGGCTGCTCGCTCATGGGCGTGATCGGGCGACTCCTCGGGCGCCGCTATTCTCCGGATTCCTCAGCAGATTCCTCGACCACACCCGGCAGGAACTCGTTGGTGAACGCAGCCTCGGCGTCGATCCCTTCGGCGAGGATGCCATGCTCCACCAGGAAGTCACTGAACCCCTGCCACACCTCAACCGACTGCTCGCCCCAGCGCGGCGCGTCGGCGCGGTACTGCGGCGCAAGCCATTCGGCGCTGGCCCGCACCAGCTCCGGATCAAGCTCCGGCACGGCTTCGCTCAGGATCTCGGCAGCCTCAACCGGATACTCGATTGCATAGGCGAACCCGCGCGCCGTCGCATGCACGAACGCGCGCACGAGGTCCGGCTGCGTCTCGATCATCTCGCGGCTGGTGATCAGGATTGGCGTGTAGTAGTCCGGCAGGCAGTCGAAGTGATCCATCAGCATCACCGCATCAAGTTCTACCCCGCGTAGCTGGGCGTCAATCCCGGTCCAGCCGAAGTACATCCACGCCAGGTCAAACCGATCGCGCTCCATCAGCGGGAAGGGGTCAGCGTAGCCCACGTCCACATACTCGATCGTGCCCGGCTCCGCGCCGTCGCACTCCAGCAGGCGATCCAGCACCGCCAGCTCCAGGTCGGGCTGTCCAAACCCGCCGTACACCATACCCGCCATGTCCGCAGGGCGCTCGATCGGGTCCTGCTCGTGGAGCGTTACAAATCCAGATGTGTTGTGCTGGATGATCGCGGCCAGCGAAACGATCGGTACGTCGTCGGCCAGCGCATACGTCGCCAGCTCCTGATAGCTCACGCCAAACTCCGCCGCTCCACTGACGACCACCGTTTCGACCTGGAGATCGGTCGGCTCCTGAATGGTGACGTCAAGATTGGCCTCGTCAAAGTAGCCGAGCGCCTGCGCGACATAAAAACCGAGGTGGTTGGTGTTCGGCACCCAGTCCAGCAGCAAGGTGACCTCGGTCCGCTCATCCATGCGGGCGAACTCGGTCGCGCCGCCGAGGTGCTCGGTGATCGCATCGTCGCCATCCTGGGCGCCAGCGGGCAAACCCACCGCCAGCGCAAGCAACAGCGTTACAGTCCACAGGGCAAACTTACGCATCGTTCAACTCCTTACTTCTCAGCGATGAGTTGTTAGCGGTTAGCGATTAGCAAGAGCTAGAACCTCACCCCTGGCCCCTCTCCGTTTACGGAGAGGGGAAAAGGGGCCGGGGGTTAAGGGGTGAGGTTTCACCGCACAAGCCTTCTGTTCTTGGCTAACTGCTAACGGCTAACCGCTAACTGCTTCTCAGTAAATCCCTGGTCCGCGCCAGCTAGAGCGCCGCGAGGTGTAGTACCAGCGCAGCGTCAGGCGCTCGACCAGATTGACCAGCAACACGAGCAGCAGGCTGAGCAGCGCCGTCAGCAGGATCGCCAGATATGCCTGATCAAGCTGGAAGCTGGCATACGACCGCTTGAGGTAGACGCCCAGCCCTTGCTGCGCGGTGATGTACTCCCCGAAGATCGCGCCCACCACGCTATACGTCGCCGCGATCCGCAAGCCGCTGAACAGCGACGGCATCGCAGCGGGCAGGCGGGCTTTCGTCCACGTCTGGAGCGAGGTGGCGCCCATCGCCCGCAGCAGCGACAGCAGCTCCGGATCGGCTGCTTGCAGCCCGGCGAAGGTGTTAAGCGCGATCGGGAAAAAGCAGAACAGCACCACCACCATCACCTTCGGCCCGCTGCCAAACCCGAAGATCAGGATCAGCAGGATCGCGATCGCGAAGATCGGGATCGTCTGCGAGATGACCAGGATCGGGTACAGGATCCAGCGCAGCACGTTCGAGAAGTCCATCAGCGCCGCGATCAGCACGCCCAGCACCAGCGCGATCGACAGGCCAGTGAGCGTCTCCCACAGCGTTTGCGGGATGTGATCGTTCAGCAGCAGATCGCGGTGCATCTGCCAGACGTCCGCTATCGCGCGCGGCGTCGGGAAGATGTCCTCAAAGCTGAGGTTCTGCGCCAGGATCGCCTCGCGGACCAACTGCACCGTGCCGGATGCCGCCATCAGAAACACCAGCCCGCCGACGATCACCAGCACGATCGCGCGCGTGACGTCCTGAAACACCCTCGGCCAGCCTTCGGACACCGGAATAGACGGTCCATTCGCCATCTTACGCGCGCTCCATGGTGTGCACGATGAACAGCAGCCCGTCGTCAAACGTGACGCGCGCCGTCGCGCCGAGCATCACATTGCTGACGCCGCGCGCCGCGCCCGCGTACAGCGACTCGCGCCGCAGCGGATATTCCAGCCCCTCGGTGACGATGCCGGACGCTTCGGGCGTGAGCGGGATCAGCGAGATGAGATCGGCCGGCGCGCCGGTCAGCGTGTGCTCGCCCGGCCACGCCAGCCACAGCGCCTGCGCTCCCGCAACGGCGCGCACGTCCAGCCCGCGTAGCTCCGGCATGGCGAGCAGGTAGAAGTTCGCCAGCATATGATCCAGCCGCCCGCCCGCCGCGCCGATCAGCGTGATCGACTGCGCGCCGCGCCGGGCCGCTTCGAGCAACGCCAGCTCCAGATCGGTTTCGTCCTTCTCAGCGGGAACGCGCTGCACCTGCGCGCCCTGCGCTTCGAGCCGCGCCAGCACGTCCGGCGAGACGGAGTCGAGATCACCGATCACCAGCGCGGGCGTCACGCCACATTCCAGCGCCAGACGCGCGCCACCGTCTGCCGCGACGATCAACGCATCGCCCGCACCGTCCAACGCAGCCCGCACCGCCGGACCGTCGTTCAACTCACCGTTTGCGAAAACCAGCGCTCGCATCCTGCTCTCCGCGCGTTCGCGCCAAACAAAAACCACTCGCGGCGCAGCGAGTGGTCCTCGGTCTTATGCCAAGCCGCGCCTGCCTACGCCGGAATTACCCGGATCAGGTCCTGGGGTCGGCATCGTGTGATGGATGCGCCTCTCAGCCTGGCTAACCCAAGCTCCCCCGGGCGAACTGAATGTTCTCACTTTGACTATAGCAGGGCGCCGGGGTTCTGCCAAGCGATCAACGTCGGAGAATCGGTCATTGCCGGCGGGGAGAAGTCCATGTATGGTGAATGTGAGCGTCACTCCTTACAAACTACATTTTGAAAGGAGAAACAGCGTATGCGTCGAGTGATCCCGGCTCTTAGCGGCCTGTGTTTGCTGCTTGGGGGCGCCTTTTTGGCGTATTCCATCCCTGCCTCGGCCCAAACCGACGCCACGCCCACGCCAGACCCTATGCCAACACAGTCGTTCCAATTGGATGAACCGTTGTTCGCTGAGTTTGACGAAAACGCCCTACACATCCCGCCAGATTTCATGGGCAACCTAGAGCTTATAGCCGAGACGGACCACTTTCTCATTCATGCGAGCAGGGGCTATTTCCCGGTCGATGATCCGGAGCAGTTCGCCCGCGACGCGGAAGAAGTGTATGACTACGTCAGCACACGGCTCGAAGTCACCAGCGACGAGAAAACGATCATCCTCTTTGAGCGCCCGGATTCGAACGTCTGCCCTGTTAGGGGTCTTGCCATAGTATCACCACCGTCCGACCCCTACGCCGGTGATTACCCGCCTGAAATCGTTATCTACACGGACGAGAATACCAGCCATACGCAGATCATGGGCGTCTTGGCGCACGAACTCGGCCATGTGCTGACCCAGCGGAATAACGAGCAGCGGTGGATGCCTGCCGAGGCGGGTCATAGTGAAGGGATGGCGACGTGGGCAGCGGGACGGTATTGGCACGCCTGGCAGGGAACGACATCCTTCAGCGACAGTGTGCGCGCCCATTTTGAGCAGTCGAAGTACCTGTCGCTGCGTGAGCACTACGATCTTGAGCCAGCCTATTCCGGGGGAGACTGCCTGGTGAGCCGCGACATCCTCTACACGGAATGGGCGTCGTTCATCGAGTTTCTGCTGTACGAATACGGTTACGAGCGGCTAGAGGTGCTGTTCCGCTCGCCGAAGTGGGAATGGGTCGAAACGGACGAGGAGCGGGTGCTCTACGTTACGCTCGCCGACTATCAGGGCGTCTACGGCCTCGAACTCAATCAACTTGAGGCGCATTGGCTGGATCACCTGATGAGCGAAGCGGAAACGGCACGCACGCCCGCGCGGCGCACGTGCCCGCTGTGCGAGGCGTCTAGCGCACCCGCCGCTCCCAGCGCTCCTTGATGGTGACGCGCGTCGGATCGGCGGCTTCGAGGAAGTCCATCAGCAGGCGGTTGAACGCGGCGATGTCGTCTAACATCGGGAAGTGACGCAGCCCGCGCATCTCGATCGCGTGGAACGGACGGCCATCGGCGCGCAGAGCATTGAGCATGTCGCTATCCGGCGCGGGGAGCATCGTATCCTCGCTGCCGTACACCGCCAGCACCGGCGGCTGCACGCGCTGAAGCTCGCGCAAGGTGTCCACCCCGGCCATCGTTTCTATCGTCTGCGCGACGGCGGCGGGGTCGGCCTTGCGGACCTCAACCAGCAGCTTGTCGAGGTTCGGACCGGGATCGGCGTGGCGGGTCAGCAGCGCCACCGGATCGACCGTTTCCAACCGCTCGCGTAGCGGGTTGGGGAGCGGCGGGCGCGTCTCGGCGGGCGGCTCGGGCGCGGGGATGCCCGCGGCAAGCCGCTGTGCCTCGCGCTCGAAGGCCGCGCGCAAGCGAGCGTTCATTTCCTCGGTCCGCAGCCCGATCGTCTCGGCTTCAGTGTCCACGCGGAAGGGAATGGGACCGAACATCTCCGGGCGCGGCGTGTTGGGTGGCTCGACAGGCTCCGGCGCAGGCGGCATGTGGAACAGCGGCGGGCTGACCGCCATCACGCGCGAAACGCGATCCGGCGCCTGCAACGCGAAGCGGGTCACGATCGCCGCGCCCAGGCCGTGCCCGACCAGCGCCGCCTTCGCGATCCCCAACCGCTCCATGAACTCGTTCAGCAGGCGGACCTGCTCCTCAAACCCGTAACGGAGCGGCTCTTTCGCGCTTTCGCCGAACCCCCACAGGTCGAGTGCATAGCTGCGATATTTGCCGCTGAGCTGCTGCATGGCGGGGATCCAGTAGCGCCACGAGCCGAGCCAGCCGTGGACGAGGATCACCGGGCGGCCGCGCCCAAGCGCCTCGTAGTGGACGAGGTCCTGCTCAATCGTCAGCGCGCTCATACAACACCCTGCCGCGCCGCGCGGATCGGACGCCCACTCATCTTACGCCCCGCCGACGCCAAACTTGGCGAGAATCTCGCCCACACGCCGGATGAGCGTGTCTGGCGCGAACGGTTTGAGGATGTAGTCATACGCTCCGGCATCGATTCCGGTTTCCATCTCGCTCTGCTGCCCCTTGGCCGAGAGGAACACAATCGGCGTGTCCTTTAGCTCGTCGTGGGCTTTAAGCTGGCGGCAGGCTTCGTAGCCGGTCATGCGCGGCATCCGCACGTCAAGCACGATCAGGTCTGGCTTCACCTGCGGCGCCATCTCTACCGCTTCGGCTCCGTTACGCGCTTTAAACACCTCGTGCCCCGCATACTTCAACGTGAACTCGATCAGGTCGCGGATGTCTCGCTCGTCTTCTGCAATCAGGATTTTCGCCATGCGTGCTTCCGATTACTCCCTGCTCAGCGGGCCGGTCTTAATCTCGCTCTCGGTTACCTCGGCCAGCGACACATTAGCCGACGTAGGCAGTTCAACGTAGAAGGTCGTGCCCTGGCCTGGCTCGCTCTCGAACCAGATGCGCCCGTGCTGGATCGCCACGTACTCCCGCACGATCGACAGCCCCAGGCCGGTGCCCGGCGTGTCCATCACCAGTTCCTGCGCCTCGTCGCCACGGAAGAAGCGCTCGTACACGCGCTCGCCGATCTCCGGCGGGATGCCGATACCCGTGTCTGCGACGCTGAGGATGACCGAGTCGCCGCCCGCGCCCGGATGCGCGGCGAGCGTAATCATCCCGCCCGGCGGCGTGTAGTTGAACGCGTTGTCGACCAGGTTGGTGATAATCTGCCCGACGCGCTCGCGGTCGCCCCAGACGCTCCACGCGGCGTCGTCTGGCAGATTGAGGACCAGCGTCATGTCGCGCTGCTCGGTTTCGATACGCTCCTGCAAGTGCGCCATCGCGCTCTCAAGCACCTCGCGCACAGGCACATCGCCCAGTTCCAGCACGACACGCTGCTGGTCGATGCGCGAGATGTCAAGCAAGTCGTTGACCAGGATGCTCAGCCGGTCGGTGTTCTGCTTGATGACCTCGAGGAAATAATGCTGTTGCTCGGACACCGGCCCGGCCATCCCGCCGAGCAGCAGGTCCGCGTAGCCCTTGATCGAGGTCATCGGCGTGCGAAGCTCGTGCGATACCGTGGCGACGAACTCGCTCTTGAGGCGGTCCACCTCGACCTCGCGCGTGATGTCGCGGAAGACCGACACGGTCCCCAGAAACTGATCGCCCAGGTACACCGGCGACAGACGCACGCTGATCACGCGCTCGTCTTCCAGTTCCAGACGGTCTTCAAGGAACTCGCCCGGCCGGTACGACTGCGGCTCCTGCCGCCAGCGGTCGACCGTCTGCAGCCAGCGCCCGCCGCTGCCGTACAGCCCCGCCACCACCGAGGACGGGCGCCCAATCACCTGGCTGGCGGGCAGGTTGAGAATGCGCTCGGCCGTCGAGTTGAAGCCGATCACACGGCCGCTCTCGTCGGCGACCATCACGCCGTCCGCCACCGAGTCGAGGATCGCGTTGCTCTTGGTCGCCTCGACCTGCTCGGCGCGCAGCATTGCGCCGAGGCGTTCTGCCTGGTCGCGGATCAGACTGTAGAGTTCCGCGTTGTTCATCGCGTTGGCGATCTGGTTGGTCGAGGCGTCCACCAGCCGCAGGTCATCGGCGGTGAACGCGCCCGGCTGCTCGCTGACCAGCATCATCACGCCGAGCACTTCCTCGGCGGCAGTGATCAGCGCCACCAGGGCAGAGCGCGGCGAGTCGTCGGCCGGGGTGAGGCGCAGCCAGCGCGGATCTTGCTGCACATCGTCCACAATCACGCTCTGCCGGTTGCGGACGGCCCAGCCCGCCAGCCCCTCGTCCAGCGCCAGCGAGAGCGGCTGGTCTTCGCCCTGGGCGGGCGTCTCGCCGAACGTCGCGCGCCGCGTCAGGCGATCGCCCAGCTCGTCGAGCGTGAAGATCGCCGCGCGGCTGGCGCCCGTCGCTTCTGCAACCATCTCCAGCGCGCGGTTGAGCAGCCGGTCGATGTCGAGGCTGGTCGCCAGCTCGGTCGTAATCTGGTACAGCGTCGAAAGCTGCTGGCGCTCCCGCTCCAACTCGGCGGTGCGCTCCTCGACACGCTTCTCGAGGTCTTCGGCCAGATTGCGCGTTTGTTGCAGCAGGCGCGTGCTCTGGATTGCGACGCCCAACTGCGAGCCGACCGTCGTCAGCAGGCGCTGATCCGCGCTGCTGAACGCCAGCGGATCGTCGTCGTCGCGCACGGCCAGCACGCCGATGATCTGCTCGCCTGCGAACAGCGGCACGCCTACAAAGCTTTTTGCTTCCGGTGGCAGGATCGTCTCGATGCCCAGGTTCTTGCGCGCCGCCTCAACGCTCTCCCCGGCCAGCAACAGCGGCGCCTGGCGGCGGATGATGGTCGAAAACTCGTCGTTGCCCAGCGGGCGCGGCGCAAGCTCCAGCGCCTCGCCGTTCGCGGTTGCCAGCGGGAAGGTCAGCCATCCGGTTTCGGGATCGATCAGCGCGACGTAGATCGCCTCGGCCTGCGTCAGACTCGGAAGCTGCGCGTCCAGCACGTCCAGCAGCGCATCCAGGCTCGTCGCAGACGACAGCGCCGCCGACAGGTCGTTGATGATGTACAGTTCCTCGACCGTGCGGCGCGTCTCGGTTTGCAGGCGCGCGTTCTCAATCGCGATCGCGGCCTGGCTGGCGAGCGTCCGCGCCAGACGCAGTTCTTCGGACTTAAACAACCGCTTCGGGTCGATCGTCTCGACCTCGACCAGCCCGATCGACACCTCGTTGAGCACCAGCGGCAGCAGAAGGCGGCTCGCCGCGCCGTGCTCCGCGAAAATCGCTGCTTCGCCCGGCGGCAGATCGTCATCTCCGGCGCGCGCCAGGATGAGCCGCCGCTCGTGGAGCGCCCGCTCGCGCAGCGGATAGTCGCCCACGCTGACCCGCTCGCCGGGCGTGACAAGCGGCGCGTCGACTCCCTCGCCACAGCCCGCACCGTGCAGCGTCAGACGGTTGCTGACGTCGTCCCACAGATAGACGGCCGCCGCGTCCGCCCGCAGCGCGGACACGACCTGCTCCGCCACCCGCTGCGCGACCTCGTCCAGATCGAGCGTCATGGCGGTGGCCTGGGCAGACTCGAATAGCGTCTCAAGCTCGCGCGTGCGCACGGCAGATTGCTCGAACAGCGAGGCGTTCTGCACGGCGATCGCGGCCTGGCTGGCGATGGTCTGCGCCAACTCAATCTGCGTCAGCGAGAACTGGCGCGCCTCAACCGAGTCCAACCGCAAAATGCCAATCACGATCCCGCCAATCACCAGCGGGACGAGCATAGTGCTCGAAATGTCGTCGCGGCGCATCATCGCGCGTAGCTCGTCACGGTGCGGGTCCGCCGCGACGTTCTCGATCACGACCGGGATCAGGCTGTCGCGCACGCGTTCGAAGATCGGGCTGTTCGACAGCTCGAACACCTTGTCGGGCGGGGTATCACCGCGCGGGAAGTCGACCACCACGCGCCCGATCTGCCCCGGATAGTCGATCTGCATGGCGGAGCCTTCGGAGATGTCCAGCGCGATCGCCGTCTCGCGCAGCGCGATCTCGAGGATGTTCTCCATATCGAGCGACTGCGCCAGCGCCAGCGACACGCGGTTGAGAAGCGCCAGCCGCTGCGCCTGCTCGTCGAGCGCGCTGGCACGGGCGCGGGTTTCCTCGAAGAGTTGCGCGTTGTCCAGCGCAACCGCCGCCTGGCTGGCGAACGTCAGGGCAAGCTGCTCGTGGAGCGGGGTGTAATAATGCGGCTCGCGCTTTTCGAGCGTCAGCACGCCGACGACGCGCCCCTTGCTGATCAGCGGCGCGCCAAGCCAGTTCTTGTACACCGCCGCCGCACCATACGGGAAGCGCTCGTCCCCGGCGCTGACGTCTCCGGCGTTGATCACTTCGGCGCGCTCGGCCATCTCGCGGAACAGCGGGCTGTAGGCGATTTCCACGCGCAGGCCGACCAGCTCGTCGGCATCGGGCGAGTCGGGGTCGCGATAGCCACGCGCCGCCACAATCGCCAGTTCTTCGCGCTCTGGCGAGCGCAACCACAACGACACGCCATCGTACGGGATCACGCGGTCCAGCGCGTCAAGGATGAGCTGGACGACCTGATCGGCTTCGAGCGTCGAGGTGATCTGGCTGGACACCTCGGACAGCGCGGCCATCTGCATCGCGCGGGTGCTGAGGTCCGCCTCAAGCAGCGCGCGCTCGGTCACGTCTTCGACCAGCAGCACGATGCCGGTAACCGTCCGGCCTTCCTGCATCGGGTAGACGTAATAGTTGCGGATCGAGCGGTGGCTCTCGTTCGCGCCGCGCTCCACTTCAAACTGCGCCTGCGGCTCGCCGCGCTCCAGCGCCACCGCGATCGGCTGGCGCAGGAACTCGCCATAATCGGGCCGGTACTCGAACAGCGGCTGATCGAGCGCGTCTTCAGACCAGCCGTAATGCTCGCGCATGAAGCGGTTGACGCGACGCACGCGCAGGTCACGGTCCAGCACGACGATCCCCTGGCGGATCGACTCGACCACCGCCTGGTTGAAGATCGTCAGGCCGAGCGTTTCGCTGTAGAGGCGCGCCTTCTCGATCGCCAGCGACGCCTGCCCGGCGATGGTCTGCACCAGCTCGACTTCGGCCTCGGTGAACTGGCGCGGCTCGGTCGAGTCCAGCCCGATCGTGCCGATCACCGTGTTGCCCACCACCAGCGGCACGATCATCAGGGAGCGCGTATTGCGCTGGCGCAGCACCGGCCACGCCGACTCGAACAGCGGGTCGTTCAGCACGTCCGGCGACACCAGCGGGCGGTGCGACTTGCGGACCTGCTCGATCGACAGGTTGCCTTCCAGCGGCAGAAGGAGCTCGGGCGTGCCTTCCTCGAACGGGTAGCTGAGCACCAGGCGGCCGACCGTTTCGCTCTCGAACAGGACCAGCCCGGCCAGCGGCACGCGCAACGCCTCGGCCAGTTCGGAGAGCACGATCCGGTAAATTTCCTGCGGGTCGAGCGTTTCCGCCAGCCGCGTGGCGACACGGTTCACCAGCGCCAGACGCTGCGCCTGCTCGTCGAGCGTTTGCGCGCGCTGCTGCACCTCGACGAACAGACGCGCCTTCTCGATGGCGACCGCGGCCTGGTTGGCGGCCGTCATCGCCAGCTCGATCTCGTCGTCGGTGAAGCGGCGCGGCACGTTCGAGTCCAGCCCGATCGTGCCGATCACGCGCCCGCCGATCACCACCGGGACGATCAGCATCGCGCGTACGTCGCGCGCTTCCTGCACTTCCCACATCGGCTCGAAGCGCGGGTCGTTGAGCAGGTCTTCCGCCACGAACGGCTGCTGCGTGCTGAGTATGTACTCCGCGATCGGGTTGCCCTGCACCGGGACGGTAATATCGGCGGGCGCGTCCACGTCGAAGGGGTGCGTGCTGAGCACCAGCCGCGAGACGGTGCCGCCTTCCTGGATCAGCATCAGGCCGCCGTACTGCGCGCCGATCGCCTTCTGTAGCTCGGTGAGCACGATGTAGTAAAGCTCATCGGGGTCGAGCGTCTCCGCCAGCTTGGCCGACAGACGGTTCAGGAACGCCAGCCGCTGCGCCTGCTGGTTGAGCTCCCCGGCGCGCTGCTCGGTTTCACGCAGCAGGCGAGCCTTGTCCAACGCCAGCGACACCTGGCTTGCGATCGTCCCGGCCAGCTCGATCTCCGCGTCGGTAAAGGTGCGCGGCGACGTGAAGTCCAGCCCGATCGAGCCGATCACCTCGTCGCCCGCCACCAGCGGAACGACCATCATCGCCCGCGTGCCGCGCTCCGCCAGAATAGGACGGTCTGGCACGAAGCGCGGGTCGGTCATCACGTCCTCGGCCACCAGCGGGCGCTGCGTGCGGCGGACCTGCTCGACCGACGGGTTGTCGCGTAGAGTGATGCGGACGTCCTGCTGCTCCGCGCCCGCCAGCGGGTGCGTATCCAGCACAAGCAGGCCGGTCGCGTCGTTCTCGTAGATGATCACACCGCCGTACTGGGCACCGAGCACCGTCTGAAGCTCGCTGAGCGCAGTCTGGTAGATCTCCTGCGGGTCCAGCGACTCGCTGACGCGCGTGGAGACGCGGTTGATCAGCGCGAGCCGCCGCGCCTGCGCGTCCAATTCCGCCGCGCGTTGCTGCGCGTTCGCAAACAGGCGCGCGTTGTCCAGCGCGACGCTTGACAGGTTCGCGAGGCGCTGGATCAGCGTCAGATGTTCGGCGAACCCAGGCGCGCCGCTCAGTTGCGTGCCGAGGTGCAGCGCGCCGATCGGCTGGCCGCCCGCGATCATCGGGACGATCAGGCTGCTCCGCTCGCCTGCCTCATACCACGCACGCAGATCGTTAAACTCGGTGCGCGCCGCCTCGTCGCTGTCGAGCGAATAAATGTGCGGCGTCTTGTCGTCGTAAGCGCGGCGCAGCGCGGTCCCGGCGGCGGGGATCGGGTCGACCTCGCGTACCGTCACCGAGCCGTCGAGCGCGATCTCCGCCCGCCACACGTCCAGCGCTGTCGCGTCGGGGTCACCCAGCGCGACGTGCAGCCGCGTGAACGGGATCGTCTGCTGCAACCCGGTGGCGATCGCCTCGATCACGGCTTCCGGCTGCAACGAGCCAGACACCGCTTCCATCAGTTCGTTGAGGCGCGCTTCCTGTTCGGCGGCGTTAACCGTCTCAAGATACAGGCGCGTCGTCTCGATGGCGGCGGCTGCCTGCGAGGCGAACAACTCAAACGGCTGGAGCGACGACGCGGTCGGCACGCGTCCATCCGCCGGATCGCGCATGCCGATGATGCCGATGATCCGCTTCTGGTCTTGCCCGACGAGCGTCAGGTAGAGCGTGTCTTCGGGGTGCCATTCGGTCGGACCGACCTCAGGCGGGTCGGGCGGCGCGTCGTGGTAGACGTGATGGCGCACCCACGGCCGGTCGTAGCGCAAATAGTAGCCCGCGCCGAGCTTCAACTCGTGGAAGGCGAGGTCGTTAATCCACGCACGCCACGTCTTGCCAGACTTGACATCCAGCTCAAGCGCCTCTTCGGGGCTGTAACCGGCCTGGATCAGCGCAGTCGGCTCCAGATGCTCGTCGCGCAAAGTGATGAACACCTTGCCCCAGCCCGCCTGGTGGATGCCGTCGGCCACAACCTGCAGGCGGGCAGGCACGTCCGTGGCGCGCTGGATCTCGCTGGCGACCATGTGAAGCTGCGCCAGACGGTCACGTTCGCGGCGGGTGGCTTCCGCTTCCTGCTGGATGCGCGCGATCAGCCGGAAGTTTTCGATGCTGAATGCTGCCTGCCCGGCGAACACTTCCAGCGCCTCAACCGTCGCCAGATCGGGCCGCCGGCCAGAGCGCGGATCATCGACCGTCATCAGGCCGAGCAGCCGCCCGCCCACGCCGTAGAACGGGATAAGCAGGATATCGTCCGGGTGCCACGCCCGCGCGCCAGGGCCCATCTTTTCGCCAACGACCTGAACGGTGGGCAGCGTTTCGATCAGCCCTTCGGTGCCCTCGGCAGGCAGGAAATAACTGTGGCTGATCTGGTATTCCGGCTGCATCAGGCTGAGCGCTTGCTCCAACGGCGGGGTGACGCTCTGCATCTGCTCGAACGTGGCGCGCAGCAGACCCGCGTAGGCGATGCGGCGCAGAACTTTCGCGTCGTCGTCAACTACGCTGATCAGCACGGAGTTGAAGCCGACCGACTCGCGCACGCTCTGCGCAACCTCGGCCAGCAGTTCTTCGAGCGCCGCGCCGCGCCGGAATAGCTCGCCCACCTCGAAGATGCGGTCCATGTGGTCCGCGCGCGTGCGAAGCTGCTGGTTTTGCTCAAGCTGCGCCTGGTAGCGCCGCGCGCTGGCAATTGCGATCGCCGCCTCGTCCGCCAATGCATCAACGAACGCCTGCGCGCGGGCGTCGAACGCCCGCGGCTCAGACGAGAACAAGTGCAGCACGCCGAGCGCCGCACCGTCCACCAGCAGCGGCACGCTCAGCGCTGAGCGAGCGCGGGCGGGCTGAGCAGCCCACCCCGTCTCGGCGTAATCGTCCACTACCACCGGCTCGCCGCCGAACGCGCCCCACTCAATCGGGACGAGATCCGTCAGCGCATCGTCTTCGCCAAACCGCCGCTCGACCAACGGCGCGTCGGGCGCGGGCCAGTCTTCGGCGGGCGCGAACAGCACAATGCTTACGCCACTCGCGCCGGTCGAGCGCAACGCCGCGCCGCGCACCTCTTCGAGAATCCGGTCGAGCTCAACCGTGCGGTGCAGGCTGCGCGCAATGTGACCGAGCCGCTCCAGCGAGTCGACGCGCGCCCGTAGCGCTTCGTCACTGGTCGCGTAGAGGCGCATGCGGTCGATCATGGCCGCGATCTGGGTGGCGATCGGCGTCAGAAGCTGGAAATCGCTGTCGTCCATCCGCTGCCCGTTCAAGCGGTTGGCGACCGTGAGATCACCGATCACCTGCTCGCGGATCACCAGCGGGACACGCGCCACCTCGCGCCAGCCGAGCCGCTTCGCCACGTCACGATATGGCGCCGGAACGTCCGCTGCGGTGTAATGGGCGGTCCGCCGGTCGCTCAGAACGCTCAGCGCGCCGTCCGGCCCGGTGAGGTCAATCGCCAGCGGCTCGTCGAGCGTCACGCCCCAGACGTTAGAGGGATCGAAGACCAGTTGCCCGCGCGATTCATCCACCAGCGCGATCGCGACGCACTCCGCTTCGTACAGGTTCGCCAGCGCGATCAGGATCTGCTCGGTGGTTTCATGCAGCGGGCGCGCTTCGGACGCGAACTCCGTAATGACGCGCAGCCCCTCGGCCTGGTGCGTCCGGCGCTGCATTTCGCCATAAAGCTGCGCGTTGTCGATCAGGATCGCGGCCTGCCCGGCGAACAGTGAGAGAATCCGCGCGTCATCCTCGGTGAACTCGCCGCTGCGCTTGTTAGCGATCTGGATCATGCCGCGCCGCGTGCCGCGCACAATCAGCGGCGCAAGCGCGATCTGCTCGATGCCGAGCGCAGTCGCCATACGCGCCAGGTCGCTCTCGCTCGCCAGCGGATCGCGGCGCAGGTCGTTGCAATACCACGTCGGGCGCTCCTGCCATAGCTCCGCGATCACGCTGCCCGGCGGCGATGGAAGCTGATAGAAGCTGATGCTTTCGTCGTCCAGCCCAAAGAACGGGCGCTGGCTGACCAGCACTTGCGTCTGCGGGTCGTAGAGCAGCACGCCGCAGCGCTCGACGTCCATCAACTCCGCCACGCGCCGCGTAATCTGAGCATAGAGTTCTTCGGGGTTGCGCAGCGCGCCGATCGCCTCGGCGATCTGTTGCAGGCCGCCAAGCTCGCGCGATCGCTGCTGCGCGTCGTCGTAGAGGCGTGCGTTCTCGACCACCATCGCGGCCTGGTTGCCGAACGCGATCAGCGCACGCATATCGGCGTCGGTGAACCGCTGCCCGCCGTGCTTGTTGGCAACCAGGAGCAACCCCACGCGGCGCGTGCCGATCACCATCGGGACGATCGCCACGCGCCGCAGCGTAATCGCCGCCTGCACGTCGGTCAGGCCAAGCGCGGCGGTGATGGGCGAATCGGGGTCGTTGGTGTACCAGAAGGGGCGATGCATCAGCGCATCGTAAAGCTCGCTGCCGGGCGCCATCTCGATACGGTGCCCGCGCGTCAGCGACTCCGGCACGCCGTAGAAAGGCGGCTGGCTGCGATACACTTCTTCGTCCGGGTCGTAGAGCATGATGCCGCATAGCTCCACGCCCGCAAGCTGCGCGATCCGCTGTGTAAGCTGCGCGTAAAGTTCGCGAGAATCGCCTAACCGGCTGATTACAGCGGAGATCTGTTGCAACCCGGCGAGCTCGTGCATCCGCGCCGTTTGCTCGCTCCGGACGCGCGCGCCTTCCACC
This sequence comes from uncultured Anaerolineae bacterium, assembly GCA_966250245.1. Lineage (GTDB taxonomy): Bacteria > Chloroflexota > Anaerolineae > Aggregatilineales > Aggregatilineaceae > DYGX01. The sequence goes on along the minus strand of CBINGT010000001.1, from coordinate 17,372 downwards.
GCCGCGACGATCTGCCCGGCGATCGCCTGGAGCAACGCCACGTCTTGCTGCGTGTAGCTGTCCGGCGTGCGGCGCGTCAGTTCTAGCGTGCCGACGAGGCGATCTTCGAGCAGCAGGGGGATCCCCAGGAAGCTCTCGAACGGTTGCTGGCCGGGGCGCAGCGCGTAATCGTCGCGAGCGGTCGCGTTGTTGACCAGCAGCGGCTGGCGATAGAGCGCGATCCACCCGCTATATCCCTCGCCGACGGCAACGGTTGCCTGCTCCTGCGCTTCGGGCGGGATCAGCGAGCCGGTTGCGGTAAGCTGGGTGAAACGGCCGACTGTGCGCAGCGTCTGCGAATCCGCCTGCCAGAGCAACACTTCCGCCGCGTCGAACGGGATCGCGCGCTCGACAATCCGCAGCACAGCGTCGATCGTCGGGGCGAGCCCCTGTTCCGCACCGGCGGCCTGGGCGATATCGGTTTGCAGGGTGAGAGCTTCGAGCGGGTCGAAATCGGTGGGCGCGGCGAGCGTGCCGGTTCCCGTCATTTCGCGCAGGACGACGACCATGCGCTGCCCTTCGGCTGCCGGGATGGCGTGCGACATCGCTTCGAGCTGCCGCTGCCCCAGGCGAAGCGCAGCATGCCCTGGCTGGGCGAACAGGTCGAGGAAGGCGTCGGCGGGCTGGATCAACTGCGCCATCAGCGCCAGATCGGGCGTGCCGCCATCCGTGCCAAACCAGGCGCACGCCTGCTCGTTCGCGTATACCACGCGCCCGTGCGCCTCGGCGACCACAACCGCCTCGTCACCTTCGACCAGCGTCAGCGGGACAAACGGCCGGTTGGGGGTCAGCTCGCCCGACGCGCCACGCCGCGCCTGCCATACTAACAGCGCGATCCACGCCGCAAAAATGACACCGGTGAGGATCAGATAAACTTCAATCATAGAATTCCGCTCGCCTGCCGGACCGGGTCATTCCCCGGCCCGTCGCCCGTCGGTGGACCGATCGCCCTGGGCGCTTACCATTCCGCCGCGATCGGCGCGTCGTCCTCGGTGCGGCCCCGGCGACGGTTTTCCGCCGCAAGCTCGGTGATCTCGCGAATGTCCGCATACTGCCGGTTGGCGTTCGAGATCGCGCCGACTGCCAGCGTCATCAACGGGACGCGCTCGTCGTCCCGCAGCAAATAGCCGCGCTCGCGGTCGATGAACGAATAATGTTGCTGCACGCCCTCAGAGAAGCGCTTCACCAGCCGGTCGATCAGCGCCGTAGCGCGGTCGGAATAGGTGATCACCGCGAAGTTGTCGCTGCCCGCGTGTCCGAGAAAGTCGTCCGGCGTGCCTAGCTCGTCCAGCACCTCGCCGAGCAGCAGCGCCATGAAGCGCAGAAGCTCGTTGGCCGCGACGAACCCGTAGACATCTTTGAACGCGTCGTAGTGCAGAATGCGAATGTCGATGTACGTCCAGATGGCGTCCTCGCGGATCAGGTCGCGCAGCTTCTCCTCGATCAGCGAGCTACTCGGCAGGCCGCTGTTCGGATCGGTGTAATTGTCGCGCGCAGCCCGCTCGATCTGGTTCTTGACCCGCAGCTTGAGTTCTTCGATGTCGAACGGCTTGGTGATGTAATCGTCCGCGCCCAGTTCCAGCCCGGCGATCTTGTCGCTGCGCTCGTCCTTCTGCGTCAGGAAGATGATCGGGATGTGGCTGGTGCGCGTGGTGGAACGTAGCTCCCGGCAGACGTCATAGCCGTTCATATCGGGCAGCATGATATCCAGCACGATCAACTGCGGAAGCTGCTTGCGAGTTAGCATCAACGCGTCGGCGCCGCGCGGTGCAACCTGCACATCGTAGCCCTGCCCGCCGAAGTAGATGCGCAGCATGTTCGAGATGTCGAAATCATCTTCGACGACGAGGATTCTTCCTTTACCCATACCTTCACCTTCCCATGCCGCCATGTAATCCGCTAGCCGTTAGCGGTTAGCAGTTCGCTGCGGACGGCATCCCCGGACACAGTTCCCGGGCGCGTGCGTGGGCAGCGCCCAACATTTCTGTTCTGATGTGTTGATAATTGCTAACCGCTGCTCGCTAAACGCCTGGCCCCCAACTATACAAGCGAATCAATTGAAACACCAGTGAGGCAGCGTAAAGACGACACGCTAATATTGCCGTCCTGATGTCGCCCATCAGCCCGGAGACCATCCCCGGCGGCGTGTCGCAGCCGCCCGCTCGCGGACGCGCGCGATCTCCTCATCCGTCACCGCGCGCTCGAAGCTGCGGAACCCGCTCAGCCGGAAGCCGTGCTTCGCGGCGATGGCCCCGATCTCGCGCACGCGGTCCAGGCTGATGTGCTTGCCGACGCTGTAATCTTCGTAGCGCCCTTCGAGCGCCAGCGCCATCGTCTCGGCCATGCAGGCGTACGACTTGCCCGGCGGGAACCCGAAATCGAAGCCGAAATCGACCGGCCCCGGCACCTCGACCATCCCACCCTCGATCACCAGCACGTCCGGGCGGGCCTGCGCCACTCGCACCGACACGTCGCGCGGGCGGGCGACGTCGCACACCACTGCGCCCGGCTTGAGGTGCTCCGGCTCGATCACGCTGGACACCGAGCTTGTCACGGTCAGGATCAGGTCGCACGGGTACACGCTGGCGATGTCGGTGCTGACCGTCACGCGCGCCATGCCGCCCTCGCACCGCTCGCGGACCTCGTTCAATGCGTCTGGCCGCCGCCCGACCAGCACAAGCTCTGGCACCTCGCGCGACAGGATCTCGGCGCACACGCTGGCGATGGTGCCGGTTGCGCCGACCACCGCCGCCGATGCATTACTCATGGGCAGGTCCATCCGGCGAGCAGCCTCGCGCACAGCCTCGACAGCCATATAGATCGTGTAGGCGTCTCCGTTGGTGACGGGCAGATCGAGCCGCTCCGCAATCGTCACGCCGCCGTCGCCGACCACAGACGTATACGCGCCCAGGCCGAGCAGCCGCGCGCCGAGCGATTCGGCTTTGCGCCCGCACGCGACGATCTTGCGGTAGACCGTCTCAACCGGCAGGTGGAGCATCGTGTACGGCGTAAACGGGCACGCGATAAACCATCCGGTCACCGTCTTGCCGGTCGCAATCGAGCGCACGCCGGTGATCTCGGAAATGTAGACCGGCGGGAAGAAGCGCGAGAAGAAGTTGATCTGCCCTTCCGTCAGCACCTTGCCGAGCAGCGGCCACTTGCGCGAGACGTCTTTCTTCGGGTCGATGGGATGGATGATGAAAGCGAAAGTGTCTGGCTGAGTCACGTTGGTTGTTGTCTACTCAAACTCAGGGGATGCCAGCAGGCGGCTTATTCCCATTCTTCCAGATACGCCGCTTCAGACTCCGCCTGGCGCGGATAGCGGCGCTTGTGCAGGCGAGCGATCGACGGGCGCAGCTTGTGATGATCGCTCTCTTCATACGAGATGTTCTTGGCGATGACGCGGCGCTCTGGCGAGGCGACCAGGATCGAGTCGGACTCGACCACGCGCGCAGGCATGATGACCATCCCCGAGCCGATGCGCGCATTGTGCCCCACGCACCCGCCGAGCACCGGCTGGCCGGAGTCGTCCAGCTCGCCCCGCGCGTTGATGGCTCGCAGCGGTGCGGGTAGCAGGTTGAAGTCGGTGAAAGTCGTCCCCGCGCCGACAAAGCTGTTTCGCCCGACGACGCACATTTGCAGGCAGGTGTTCTGCGCGATGATGGTGTATTCCATCAGCGTCGTCATGAACAGCGCCGCGCGGAACGGCAAAAAGCAGTTGTTCCCCACCACGCTCAGCATCAACTGGCAACCCTGCGCGATGTTGACCGAGTCCCCGATCGCGCAGTTGTCGATCACCACGCCGGGGCCGATGTAGCAGCCGCGCCCGATGGTCGTCGGCCCCAGGATCACCGCCGACGGATCGATGATCGTGCCCTCGCCAACCTGCACCAGCTTCGAGCACGACAGAAGCTGCTTCTGCTCTAAGATGGCGCGGAACAGCACCTTCAGCGCGAAGAAATTGTGCCGTGAGAGGTATTCCTCAAACCGGCTGCCGCGCGAGAACACGCCGAGGATGATGTTTGCGAAATAAACATGCACCCAGCTATCGATCGACAGGCACGAGCGCTCGGTCAACAGGTGCGTCAGGTCGAGGTCGCGCTCCGCGACACCTGGCTGCGCGCCGGGTTTGAGATTGGACATCGAGTCCGGGACGTTGTAATACCCCTTCTCGCGGTAGTCGCTGAAGATCGGGACCTCGCGCCAGTGCCGCTGCTCGACGTACCCCTTCGGGAAGTACCACAGGTCGAGCGGGTAATAGAGCGGCGCCCCGCTGTGATCGCGCACCGGCTCCAGCCGCGAGAGCGGGACGGCGTACTTCATCCACGCCGCGTCGCTGGCGGGCAGCACGGCGCGGCTCGGAAGCTGGCTGGCCCGCGCCTGATCGAAGAATGCGGTGAAAAACTCGATGTCAAAATACAGGTTATCGCGGTAGACGACGCACTCGTCGCGGCCCGGCGCGACGTGCGGCAGATCGTGGACCGTGCGCAGCGGCATCTCGGCTTCGGTCGGGCCGAGGACTTCTTCCAGAATATCGGCGTGGTGAATCTTAAGCGGCTTGTTGAGGATGCTCAGATCGCGGGCCGGTTCGTTGAACGGCGCGATCATGTGGTTGTCTTCGATGATGAACTTGCGCATGGCTGCTTAGCTTTCACTCACCGGCCGCGCGCTCAGGCCGAGTTGTGCAGGAAGTCGCTCAGCGTGGTGATGAAGCGGCGCGGCGAATCGAGCATAATGAAGTGCCCGGCGTCCGGGAACCACTCGATCTGCGCGTGCGGAACGCCCGCTTTCAAAACGCTGTGCTCGCTGGGACGGACGATAATATCCCGCTTGCCATACATCCCCAGCGTCGGCACCTTGACTTTGCCGAGGTCGGGGCGCAGGTCGGTCTGGCGCAGCGTGCCGATGCTCTGGAAAAACGACTCCATGCTGATCATCGACACGTCTTTGGTGATCATGCGCGCCATCGCCCGGCCGTCCCGTGCCATGAAGTGACTGTAGACGCGCAGAAACAGCAGCAGACCCTTCCCCCCAAACAGCCAGAAAAAGCGCGCCATCGCCGGATTGCCCGACAGCTTGAGCAGCAAATTGAGCGACGCACCGTTGATCGGCGAGCCGATCACGCCGACCTTGACCACCTTCTCCGGATATTTGATCGCGGTGCTAAGCGACACCGTGCCGCCCATCGAGTGCCCGATCAGCGGCGCCCGCTTGATGCCCATCCGCTCCATAAACTGGTACACCATCTCGACATAGATCGGGACGGTGTAGGCGTACGAGCGATGTTCCTGCTCTTGCCCGGGAACCAGCCCGGACTCTCCGAAGCCGAAGAAGTCCAGCGCATAGGTGCGGAAGTCGCGCCCAAGCACCTCGATCGTATCGCGCCAGAGCGCCCATGATCCTAGCCAGCCGTGAAGCAGCAAGACCGGACGCCCGCGACCATACGCCTCGTAATGGATAATGCCGGGTTCGGTGACCAGTAGCGGCACCTTCGCGCACTCCCCCCTCTAAGCAGCCCGCCGGGGGATACCGGCGGGATACGCGCCGCCTTCTTATTGCTGCGCGGCATCCATCTCCTCGAGGATGGAGTACAAAAGCTCGAGAAGCACGTTCTTGACGCTTTCCTTGTCGGTCGCCACGCACGGCAGCAGCTTGATATGGTCCTCGATCCGCAACGCGATCCGCAGGTCGTCCGGCGACCACGCTTCGGGATGATCCTGCTTGTTGGCCGCGACGACGTAGGGCGTCGGCGCGTAGGCGCGGAAAGTTTCGAGGATGGTCATCGCCTCGCGGAAGGTCTCCGGGCGGGAGCTGTCGACCATGACAACGAAGCCCAGCATGCCCTCGGCCAGAATCTCCCACATGAAGTCGAAGCGGCGCTGCCCCGGCGTCCCGAACAGGTAGAGCACCAGGTCGTCGTCGACCGTGATGCGACCGAAGTCCATCGCGACGGTTGTCTGCTCTTTGACGCCATATTCCTCAGACCCCGGCGAAATCGTCTCGTCGGTCGAGACGACGTCGATTTCGCTGATCGACCGGATGAACTCCGTCTTCCCGGCGCTGAATGGGCCGGTGACAACCATCTTCACGGTTTGGATAGGCATGAGCGATCTCACTCTTCGATGCTATAAAGCCTTGAACCTACAGCGCGATAAAGTTTGGGCCCGGCGCTCCCCACATGATAATGCCGGGCACCCCGATCAACTCTCCTTGATCCGGGCGATCAGCCGCTCCACCACGCTACGCTTGACCGTAGTCGGCGGCGCGATCGGCGTTGGGCGACGAGCCACCACCGTCGGGCCCTGCGGCGCGGGCGCCTGCATCCCCGGCGGGCGGACCAGTTGCACCAGCCCGGCTTGCAGCAGCCCGTAGACGATGCGCCGGATCTCAGTGTCCGTCATGTTGCAGGCTTTGGCGATCTGGCGGATGGAATTTTTCGGATTGATGTACGAGACGACGCGCCATTCATCCACGCCGAGGTGGATCCCACGGAACTTCTCGCCCGGCGCCTCAGGGAACTTCAGCGCCATGTCGAGGTTCGGCAGTTCCTCTTCGAGCGGCTTGATCTCCTGAGCGCGGCGCGTCCCCTCGATGATCACATTCTTAAGATCAATCGGGACGGTGATCCGGTCTGGCGGCGGCGTCAGATTCTCCTCGAAAATGAACGGCTCGCGATCCCACGTCATTACGTCATAGACGATATCGACCGTGTGCTGCTTAATGCTGCGCACGACGTCCGCCTGGGTGACGTAGTTGGCGTTGATCAGCATCAGCGCCAGCGCCTTGTCGCTATATTTCGCGCCGCGCTCGCGGATGATCCGCGCCTGTTCCGTGTTGAGCTTGCCCGCCTTGTGCAACACGTTCGCCAGGTGGCCGTCCTGGTCGCCCATCGCGGCCAGGATCAGCTTGCCGTCGCGGAACGCAATGCTGGCGCGTTCTTTCCCCGCGACGATGCGCGGGCGCTTGTTTCCCGCGCCGTCGGTGATCATCTCGCCAGTCAACACCGGCTCGAACAGCCGCAGCGTGCCGGTCTTGCGCGCGAGATGGATCAGATTCAGGATTTGGGTGGTGCTGAAATCCGCCAGATTCCCTTTGAGCGCCATGTAAGAAATTCCTACTCTGGGGTTTAGTCATGGTGGGCGGGTGATGGCCGGTGTGCTGGCCGCAGACAACATCATCGGCGCGAACGATGATACACCGCGCCAAGATCGTAGTCAACAGTGACGCCGCCCAACACGCGCCCCCGCTTCTCAATGCTTAGTTAACGAAGCTTGCGCTCCTTGCCCTCTCTGCCCCCATCCGCACGAAATCGGGTATGCTTGGTCGATGGTCACAGAGAGGAACTAGCTCGATTGTTGCGCTGTATTGTGAGGCAAAATTGATAGCGAGGCAAATCACCCGGCGGGCGCTGATTACGCGGCGGATCGGGGCGATTGTGGTGTTAGGTGCGGTGTTGAGTGCGGCGCTGATCGCCGGGTGTGACATGCCCGCCGCGAACCGCGTGACGATCACCGCAACACCCCCGCAAGCCACTCCGCTGCCGGATGCCACCGGCCCCGGCCCGCTGCTGCCCGCGCTCAACCCGCTGACCGGGCTGCCAGTCGACGACCCGGCGGTGCTCGACCGGCGGCCGCTCGCCGCGAAAATCTCCAACGCGCCGGACATCGTGCGCCCGCAGGCCGGGATCGCGCAGGCCGATCTGGTCTTCGAGCACCTGACCGAAGGCCCGCTGACCCGCTTCACTGCCATTTTCTGGACGCACACGCCGCCGCGCCTCGGATCGATCCGCAGCGCGCGCCTGATCGACCTTGAGATTCCGGCGATGTACGGCACGCTGCTGGTCTATTCGGGCGCTAGCGAGCCGATCCGCCGCAAGATCGCGGAGCTTCCTTTCGCCGATCGCGCCTACGAGGGTGTGACGGTCGGCGCGCCGCTCTACTACCGCGACACGTCGATTGAGGTGCCGCACAACCTGTTCGCCGTGCCGAGCGCGGTCTGGGCGCGCGCGGAAGCCGAAGGCGTCAACGATCCGCCTGACGATCTCGCCGGGCTGCGCTTTTCGCCCACCCCGCCGCAGGGGGACGCTGCCCGCACGATCACGATCGACTATGGCGCGGACGAAGTTGAATGGACGTACGACCCGGCCACCGGCCGCTACGCACGCCGCGTGGATGGCGTTCCGCACACCGACGCGAACACCGGCGAGCAAGTCACCGCCGCGAACGTCGTGCTGATCTACGCGCATCACCAGCCCGATCTTGCCATCGTGGAGAGCGAGTGGCAGGGCAACTTGAGCTTTTAGATTGATCTCAAGATATGGACGCTCGGACCGGCTGTGATCATCCGCGATGGGGTGCAGACGCCTGGCTTCTGGCACCGCTGGGTGGAAGAGGATATGCTGACCTTCTGGGCGGATGAGCAGCAGACGACGCCGCTCTACCTCAAGCCGGGCAACACGTGGTTTGAGATCGTCCCGCTCGATTTCACCGACCTGAGCATCCGAGAGTAAAATCAGAGCAACCATCCGAAGCGCCGCTCGCTGCGAACGGCTGCGACGGCGGCCCGGCCGCCGCCGAGGCTCGACCGGAGATGTCGATCCCACCGCTGCTCGTCTTCATATTCGTCGTCGTGCCGGTGAGCTTCACCGTGTACTACGGCGCCCTGATCAGCGGCCACTGGAAAGATCAGCTCATGGCGCGCTTCCGGGACTATGGCGACGAGCGCCGAGTCTACCCGCTGTGCCGCTTTCTGGAGTGGGCCGCGCTGGCGGCGTTTATGGGCGGGCTGTTCTCCGGCGACGCGCTCAGCCCGTACACCTACACCGGCGCGACCTTCGCCCCGCTGACCTTCTTCGTGCTGATGTTCATGGCGCTCGTGACAGATATCATCGTGCGCCGCCACCCGGACCTGCGCGAATCGCTGCCGCGCTGGTATTTCGAGCTGCTCCGTACCGCGACCCGGCAGGAGCGACGCTTCATCGGCTTTGCGTGGCTGCGCCTGCCGCGCCGCCTGCGCTGGCGGCTCAATGGCGATCAGGCGGCGTTTCGCACCTGGGCGGATACGGTGCGGATCACGGTTATCTACGGCGCGTACGATCCGAACAATCCCTGGACGACATGGGGGTAGAGCAGCGGTTAGCGGTTAGCAATGAGCGATTAGCTAGGGCAAAGAGCAATCACGGATCGGCACACTCCCGTCTTCAGCAATTGTTATGGACTTGGCTGGCGCTTTTCCGTGCCTCGTTACAGCCGCCTAGAGGGTTCAGCCCGTCGTTGGTCTGGCTAACTGCTAACCGCTGATCGCTAACTGCTGTCTTACGGCGGCCGCAGGATCGCGCGGCCATTCACGCGAACGCTGCGCTCGGCTCCGTCAATCGTCAGCGTGAGGGGCACGCCGTTCTCAATCTGTTCTCGTGTGACCCAGCGCGCGCCACTTTCGGGCGGGGCGGCGAGCAGCGTGCCCAGCACTTCGTCGCTGGTGAACGCCACGCCGAAAATTTCGAGGAAATAGTGGGTGAAGGTGCCCGCCTGTCCGCCCCGCGCCGAGAACGCCTCTTCTTCGACGGTCCACAAATGCTCCCACTGGACGTCCTCAGGCTCCAGCGAGGGGAGCAGGTTCGTTTCGTCGACCAGTTCCTCGCGTAGCTCGCGGAAGGGCGAGCGCTCGCGCCCGTGACCGGAATAGAACCACTCGCGGAACTGTGGCAACTTGGCGCGTGGGACCGTCAGGCGCAGGTCGTCGTTCTGCGGCGTTTCGAGGATCGCGGCGAACGAGGCGAGGCGGTCGTAGGCGGTGATGGTCAGTGCGCCGCCGATTGGCGACAGCACGTACAGCCCGCGACGGCGACGGTCCGCGTTGAGCAGCAGTAAGAACCAGCCCTCATGCTCGATCCGGCACAGGCTGGCGCAGCTCACGCGAATCCGGTCGGTCATTCGGCTCTCCCCAATTCCAGCGCGATTCGATCACTCAGATTGTTACGCGCCCCTCTCAAAAACACAACCGCCCTTGCCACACCTGACGCCGGGGAGTAAGCTTACCTTTCGTACTGCGCCTGTAACTGTGCGCGAGAACCGGAAGAGATCCCCGGAAAAAGCATACAGGTCGTTCTGTGCCTACCCAAGTTCAATCACCTAAAGAGATCCGTCGCAACACCCGTCTGACCATTCTGAATGGCGCCTTGATGATCGGCACGACCAATTCGGTCGCCGCACCGGACCTCGTGCTAACCGCCTTCGCCGCCCACCTGACCTCAAGCCCGCTCATTTTGGGCCTCATCACGCCGCTGCAAAACGCAACATGGTCCTTGCCGCAGATCTGGACGATCGGCTGGTTACGCCGCAACCGCTACGCCCTGCCGCTCTACCACTGGTCCGCCGTGCTGCGGACGATCAGTTGGATCGCGCTGGTCGTCGTCGTATTTCTCTCGCGGAACCCGGCCGTGCTGCTCACCACGCTGATGCTGTTCGTGGTGATGGGCGGCCTCGCCGCGGGCGTCACCGGCCTGCCATTCACCGAGGTCGTCGCCAAGGTCATCCCCGCACGGCAGCGCGGGCTGGTGTTCGGATGGCGCGGGGCGCTCGGCGGGGCGCTGGCGATCGTCGGCTCGCCGGTCGTCCTGTTCTTCACCGGGCCGGACGTGCGCTTTGAGTTTCCGATTAACTTTGCCCTGCTGTTCATCATCGGCGGCGTGACGCAGATGCTCGGCTTCTTCTCGTTCTCTGCTGTGAAGGAGCCGCCTTCCGAGCCAGCATCCGACCAACTGTCGCTGTCGGTGGGGCTGTTCCGCAGCATCTGGCGCCGCAGCCCGGATTTCCGCAAGTTCGTGCAGGGACGGACGCTGTTCGAGCTTTCGAGCATGGCGAACGGACTGATCATCGTCTACGCCAGCCAGCGCCTCGGCGTCCGTCTGGAGCTGGCCGGGATGTACCTGCTCGTCAGCTCGCTGCTGCGCCCGATATTCAGCGTCGCGGCGGGACGGGTGAGCGTGCGGATCGGCAACCGCCTGCCGGTCGCGTTCGGCATGCTGACTCAGGCGATGGGGTGGGGGTTGCTCCTGCTCGCGCTGCCGCTCGGCGTGCGGGACCGCGCCGCCGAATACTATTTGATCCCGGTCTACGCCCTGACCGCGATCCAGAAGGGGCTGATCTTCTCAAACCTGATGGCACTGTCCCTCAACGTGACGCCATCCAACCCCAGCGAGCGGCCGGTCTACATGGGCGGGTTGAACACGTGGATCGGCGTGGTGAGCATCTTCGGCAGCCTGAATGGCGTCATCGCCGGGCTGATCGGGTTCGAGGCGCTGTTCGCTCTGTCATTCATGCTGTCGGTGCTCAGCGCGTGGCAGTTCATGTCTCTCAAAGAACGGCTCGACGACGAGCCAGCCGCCGCATGACCGGCTGGGAGCGCGTGCAGTGGATCACGCTGGCGTTGATCCCGCGCCTGGGACGCCGCACGCTGGAACGGCTGCTGGCGCATTTCGGCTCGCTGGATGCAGTGCTGAGCGCAGACGACGCCGCGCTAAAAGCCGTGCCCCGTATCGGCGCGAAGACCGCTGCCGCCATCCGCGCCGCCGATCCGCACGCCACCGCCGCCGCATTGGACGACTGGCAGGCGGCTGAGATCAGCGCGCTGCTGCCCGGAGATGACGCCTTCCCTGCCCGGCTCGCTGCGCTGGACGACAGCCCGGCCGTGCTGTTCTGGCGCGGGAGCGCGCTACCGGACGAAAGCACGCCCACCGTGGCGATCGTCGGGACGCGCCGCCCCACTCGCGCGGCACGGGAGATGGCGATCGCGCTGGCGGAAACGCTCGCGTCGGATGGGTGGGCGGTTGTCAGCGGGCTGGCGCTTGGCATTGACACCGCCGCGCACAGTGGCGCGCTGAGCGGCGGAGGAATGACGGTCGCCGTGCTGGGCAGCGGGTTGACCACGATCTATCCCCCGTCGAACGCCACGCTGGCCGAGCATATCGCCGCACGTGGGGCGCTGCTGTCTGAGGTGCATCCCGACGCCACGCCCGACCGATCGGCGCTGGTGGCGCGGAACCGGCTAATCAGCGGGTTGAGTGACGTGGTGATCGTAATCGAGGCCGGCCTGGATAGCGGCAGCCTGTACGCTGCTCGCTTCGCGCAGACCTACGGGCGCGCGTTGTTTGCCGCCGATAGCCCCGCCGCCGGAAACCTCCGCCTGCTGGCAGAAGGCGCCTCGCGCCTGCCTGCCGACTCCGCGCGCTGGCAAGAACTCCTGGTCCCTTACCGTCCGCGTTGAACAGCCTCTGAGCGCGAATAGTGTCACAATTCGTCGAAATAGCTGACTTGTGACCGCCTTGCAGGGTTGCGCCCGCTAAAAAACTCGCTTAGAATACGATTACGTTTGGGCTGTGTTTGGTTATAGTTTGTGAAAAATTTGTGAAATCCGTGTCCAGAGTACGCTGCGGAAACCGAAGTCGCACGGGAGTTTCACTGCACTTAACGGGAAGCCGGGTATAATGCGAATAGGTAGCCCTCACCGCGGCTTCATCACCGCACACGTCGCTTCATCGCAGACCGCCATCTGATCTGGCACGATTTTCCGTCCCACCTCAGGGCAGGGGGCTAGTACTGTGTAGCAAAATTCCGGCGCGAAGGTTTATTCGAGGAGTGCCTGATCATGACGCGCGACATTCATCGAGCACCCAGCCGGCTGGCATCGTACCGCCCCGAGTTAAGTTGGAAGACACATTCCACACGGCCATCGGAGCAGCCGGCCACCAACGCGCGTCGCATTCCGCTGCAAGATCCCGCCGACTACGGGCTGGAACAAGACTTCACCGAAGGCGTTCCAGGGGTGTCTCGCGTCCATGACAGCTTTGACGGCGAATACGAGGCCGCTCGCTACTCCGCCGCGCCCGATGCGAACGTTCTTTACGAAGAACCGGCGCTCGACAGCCGCCCGATTTACGAGATCGAGGACGAACAGCCCTATCGCCCGATCCCGGCGGTCCGCGCCCCCGCGGAGAATGGGCGCGACAATGGACGCGCGGGAAGCCGCCGTATTGCCGCGCCAGCGCCCGTGCCGGAACCCGCGATCGAGCCGGATTACGCGCCGCCGCCAGTGCACCATCCGAGCCCGCCACGCGAGGCGCTAGAGCCGCCGCCGGAAACATATGACTTCACTCAGGACCGGGGTGAGCTTTCTCCGGCAGACCAGTACCAGCTTCTGCTGTACAACATCCAGCTTTACGACGACAAGTGGAAGCTCCTGCACATTCGCGGCGCGAAAGGCGACCGTTGGATGCGTGCCTATCTGATCCCGCGTCATTCAAAAATGGACTGGGAAGCGGCACGAAACAGCGGCCAACTGCTCCAGATCGCGATCGACAACTTCGGGAACACGGTCGTCCGCGAGCCGAAGAAGCCCGGTCTGCTCCGCCGCATCCTGAACTGGCTTTACGGGCGCTAAACGGCGCACCACATCAGACGAATTACAACGCCCCGGTCAGTGTGCCGGGGCGTCTTGTTTTCATTTCCGTGTGCTGTGGCGCTCTACAGTTCGTAGATCTCGCTGTACTTGTCCCGCAGATAGCGCATGAACGAGTGATATTGCAGCGGCTCGCCGGTGACGCGCTGCACCAGATCCGCCGGGAAGTACTTCCGCCCATGCACGTAGATGTGGTTGCGCAGCCAGTCGTGCAGCGTGCTGAAGTTCCCCTGCGCGATGTCGTCGGGGATCGACGGCACATCTTCCAGCGCCTTATCCCAGAACTGCACCGAAAGCAGCGTACCGAGCGCGTAGGTCGGGAAATAGCCGACCAGGCCGGACGACCAGTGCACATCCTGCAAGATGCCCTGCGCGTCGTTCGGCGGGGTGATGCCGAGATATTCCTGCATTTTCGCGTTCCACGCCTCGGGCGCGTCCTTGACCGCGAGCTTGCCTTCGAGCAGGTCGTTTTCCATCTCGAAACGCAGCATGATGTGCAGGTTGTAGGTCACTTCGTCGGCTTCGACGCGGATCAGCGAGCGCGACACAAAGTTGATCGCGCGGTAGAACGCGTCGAGGTCCACCTTGCCAAGCTGCTCGGGGAAGGTCTGCTGAAGCAGCGGGTAGAAGTGCTGCCAGAACGGACGGCCGCGCCCGACGATGTTTTCCCACAGGCGCGACTGGCTCTCGTGCACGCCCAGCGATGTGCCGCCCGCCAGCATCGTGTTCTCAAGTGACTGGTCGCAGCCCAACTCGTAGAGGGCGTGGCCCGCCTCGTGAACCGAGCTAAACAGCGCCGACGGCAGATAATTCGGTAGGTAGCGGGTGGTGATACGAACGTCGTTGATCGAGAAGTTGGTCGTGAAGGGGTGAACGGCCCTGTCTTGCCGCCCGCGACTGAAGTCGTAGCCCAACTGGCGAATGACTTCCAGCCCGAACTCTTCCTGCTTCTTGACGTCGTACTCCTTGTGCAAAAACGAGTGATCGACCGCGTTCAGCCGCTCGAATATCTGATGCACGAACGGGACCAGCTCTTGCCGCAGCCCGTCGAACACTTCGGCGACGTGGGCCGTCTTCGCGCCCGGCTCGTACTGGTCGAGCAGCGCGTCGTACATGCGATCCTCGTAACCGAGCGCTTCGGCCTTCTCGCGCATCAGGTCGTAAATACGCTCAAGCATCGGCGCGAAGGACGCGAAATCGTTCTGCTCGCGCGCCTTCACCCAGATCTCGTGCGCGCGCGTCGTCTCGCGGGCGAGCGCCTCGACCAGGGAGGTCGGCAGCTTGGTTTCGAGATCGTAATCGTGGCGCACGACGCGCACCAGCGCAGCCTCGGTGCTGTCAGGGTCGGCGCCGTCCAGCGCGCGCTCGGCCTCTTCGAGCAGTTGGCCGGTTTTGTCCGACGCGAAAATCTCATGCGCGAGCTTACTGAGGGTAGCAAGCTGCTCGCCGCGCGCTTCTGCACCGCCCGGCGGCATATACGTCTGCTGGTCCCATCCCAGGACCGCCGCCGCGCGGGCCAGGTTCACCACGTCGGCCAAGTGTGCATTGAGCTTCTCAACGGCTTCCATCAAGGATGATTTCCTTTCCTGATTCGGCTCTCATAAATCATACGTCTCCACGCAGCAGAAATGCCAAAATTGCGTCTGCGCGTGGCAAGAAGATAAAAAAGAACCGGGAACAGCTTCGTTGGGCTGTCCCCGGTATTCAAACACCTGGCCTTGCGGGATTACATCATCCCGTCCATACCGCCGCCGCCCGGCATAGCGGGTTCCTTCTCGGGCAGGTCGGTCACCAGCGCTTCGGTCGTCAGCATCATGCCCGCGATGCTCACGGCGTTCTCCAGCGCGCCGCGCGTCACCTTGGCCGGGTCGATGATGCCCGCCTTGATCATGTCCACGAACTGGCCAGACATCACATCGAAACCGATGTTCTTGTTGTTCTGGGCCTTCTGCTCGTTGATCACCTGCTGCTGGATCACGCCGCCGTCGAGCCCCGCGTTCTGAACGATCCCGCGCATGGGCATCTGCAGGGCGCGACGCACGATCGCCACACCGGTGTTCGCGTCGTCGCTGTCGAGCTTCAGGTCGTCCAGCACGTGCATTGCGTTCACCAGCGCAACACCACCACCGGGCACGATGCCTTCCTCAACCGCCGCGCGGGTCGCGCTCAGCGCGTCCTCAACACGGTGCTTCTTTTCCTTCAGCTCGACCTCGGTCGCGGCGCCCACGCCGATCACCGCCACGCCGCCGCTCAGCTTCGCCAGACGCTCCTGGAGCTTCTCGCGGTCGTAGTCGCTGGTCGAGTTCTCGATTTCAATGCGGATCTGCTCGATGCGGCCACGGATCTGAGCTTCATCACCCGCGCCGTCGACAATCGTGGTCTCGTTCTTGGTCGCAACGACCTTACCCGCGCGGCCCAGGTCATCAATCGTGACCGAGTCGAGCTTGCGGCCGAGTTCCTCGGTGATGACGGTACCGCCGGTCAGCGCGGCGATGTCGCCCAGCATGGCCTTACGGCGATCGCCAAAGCCCGGCGCCTTGACGGCCAGGACGTTCAGCATACCGCGCAGCTTGTTGAGCACCAGGGTCGCCAGCGCTTCGCCGTCCACGTCCTCGGCGATGATCACGAGTTCGCGCTTGCCGATCTGCAGCAGCTTCTCGAGGATCGGAACGAGGTCCGACGCGGCCGAGATCTTCTTGTCGTGAATGAGAATGTACGCGTCGTTAATGACGGCTTCCATCGTGTCGGGGCTGGTGATGAAGTACGGGGAAATGTAACCGCGGTCGAACTGCATACCCTCGACGTACTTCGTCTCGAACTGCAGGCCCTTGCTCTCTTCGACCGTGATGACGCCGTCCTTACCAACCTTGTCCATGACGTCCGCAATCAGCTCGCCGATCTCGCGGTCCTGCGCGCTGATGGCTGCGACCGACGCGATCTCTTCCTTGGTGCTGATCTCGATCGCCATGTCCTTGATCGCCTGCGAGACCTTCTCGGCCGCAATGTCCATCCCGCGCTTCAGCAGCATGGGGTTCGCGCCCGCGGCGAGGTTGCGCAGACCGTCGTTCACCATCGAGTAGGCGAGCACAGTCGCGGTGGTGGTGCCGTCACCGGCGATGTCGTTGGTCTTGGTCGCGGCTTCCTTCAGAAGCTGCGCGCCCATGTTCTCATAGGGGTTTTCGAGCTCAATTTCTTTTGCAACCGACACGCCGTCGTGGGTAATGGTCGGCGCGCCAAACTTCTTATCGATCGCGACGTTGCGCCCCTTGGGACCGAGCGTCGTCATCACAGCCTTCGCCAGAATGTCGATACCGGCCTTAAGGCTGGTGCGCGCTTCTTGATCGAAAACGAGTTGCTTGGCCATGGATCAGTTACTCCTCTGTTGTTGTTTGAATGTGATGGTCACCCGGAAAGCGATGGTCTACCGTCTGGCAACTGTCCCAATGCGGACAGGTGAGGAACCCCCTGGGTAGGGCATGCGATTTCACGACCTTGATCATTACCCTACTTGCGTAAGAAACACATATAAAACGCATCAGAAGTCCGCAAGATTAGCAGTCTCCATCGGCGACTGCTAATTCTACGCGGCAAATTAGCACTGTCAAGAGGTGAGTGCTACCGCAGGCGACGCGGGCGTTACCCCGCCGCTCGCGGATGGGGGTACTCTTAAGCGGGTAGCGGTTAGCAGTTAGCGGTTAG
The DNA here is from genome assembly GCA_966250245.1 of uncultured Anaerolineae bacterium. Classification (GTDB taxonomy): domain Bacteria; phylum Chloroflexota; class Anaerolineae; order Aggregatilineales; family Aggregatilineaceae; genus DYGX01. The sequence continues at coordinate 179 of CBINGT010000001.1, read as the reverse complement.
CGATGATCAACAGAGCAAAGCCACGCTCGGCGCTCCGCCGTTGGCTCGCTGCGAACGGCTAATTGCTAAGTGATCTATAGATAATGGGCGCATGCGGTCAGCGCACAGAACCTCACCCCTGGCCCCTCTCCATTGAATGGAGAGGGGAAAAGGGGCTGGGGGTTAAGGGGTGAGGTTTC